>NZ_JAUBOS010000028.1:0-25977 GCF_036700365.1 Microcoleus sp. w2-18bC1 | reverse complement strand
GTTTTGGCTGCAATACGAAAAAAAAACCCGGCCAAAATTGGTCGGGAGTTAATTAATCAGGGTGCATCTACTAATTTAGTCTCCGGTTCGAGGTGCACCTGTTCCGGACTGTTTGCGAAAATTTGGGAAAATTTGTGGTTTGGGGTGCGATCGCCAAAAAAAAACCCGGCCAAAATTGGTCGGGAGTTAATTAATCAGGGTGCATCTACCAATTAAGCTTCCTGAGAATTCCAGCGCCATCCGGACAACTTCAAACTTTATTCAGCATCACCGTCGATACCGAAAAAAAAAACCCCAAACCAGAATTGGTCGGGAGTTAATTAATCAGGGTGCATCTACCAATTAAGCTTCCTGAGAATTCCAGCCCCATCCGGACAACCTCAAATTTTATTCAGCATCACCGTCGATACCGCAAAAAAAACCCCAAACCAAAATTGGTCGGGAGTTAATTAATCAGGGTGCATCTACTAATTTAATCTCCCGCCTCACAGCACCTCTTTCAGGACAGTTTGGCAGAATTTGGAAGAATTTCTGGCGAGGGCGGGCGATCGCCAAAAAAAAACCCGACCAAAATTGGTCGGGATTTATTTAATCAGGGTGCATCTACTAATTTAGTCTCCGGTAAGGCAGCACCTGTTTCAGGACAGTTTGGCAGAATTTTGGAGAATGTGTGGCTAAAGGTGCGATCGCAAAAAAAAACCGGCCAAAATTGGTCGGGAGTTAATTAATCAGGGTGCATCTACCAATTAAGCTTCCTGAGAATTCCAGCCCCATCCGGACACTTACCACTAAAACTCACAACTCTTTTCGGTGAACCAGAGTTGCACTCGCTTGGTCTGTCGGAACTAGCAAGATTTCGCTAATATTGACGTGGGGCGATCGCGTCGTGCAAAAATACACGACATCGGCTACATCGTCAGCAGTCAGCGGTGTCAATCCTTGATAGACATTTTTTGCTTTTTCTGCATCGCCGTGAAACCGGACATTGCTAAATTCTGTTTCCACCAAACCGGGCTCTATTTCCGTCACTCGGACAGGTGTTCCCAAAAGGTCTTGTTTCAACCCTTCAGAAATAGCTCTCACTGCTGCTTTGGAAGCGCAATAAACATTACCTTTCGGATAAGCTTGGCGGCCTGCTATTGAGCCGATATTCACTACGTGGCCGCGGTCTCGGCTTACCATTCCCGGCACGATCGCGCGAGTCATGTAAAGCAAGCCTTTAACATTGGTATCAATCATTTCTTCCCAATCTTGGAAGTTGCCTTCGTGCAGTTTGTCTAAACCACGGCTCAATCCCGCATTGTTAATCAGAATATCGATGCTTTTCCAGGCATCGGGAAGCGCAGTTATCGCCGATTCGACTTGCGTGCGATCGCGCACGTCCAATTCTAGCAAATAAATCTCGTTCGCCGATGCAATCGATTTTGTTTCTACAAGTTCGTTTGCCAGTAGATCGAGCTTTTCAAGACGGCGGGCTGCTAAAATTAGTTTGGCTCCACCTTTGGCGAATATCTTGGCACAGGCAGCTCCGATACCGCTACTCGCACCTGTAATGAAAACAATTTGGTTTTGGATAGAAATCATTTTTTGTCAGTTGTTAGTTGACTGTTGACTGTCATTGGTTATTTGTTAGTTTGGTTATTTGTTAGTTGTTATTTGCTATAGCCTTTCTCGCTATAGTGAGGTATAGCCTTTCTCAGTAACATGAGGTACCCGACGGGCATAGGGCATAGGCCTCCGTGGGCATACCTCACCACGCTTGAGAACCGCTATATGTTTAATTCCTTGAATGAGATTTTTTTTATCTTCAAATATGTACCTCGTGTGACTAATAACCGCTATACCATTTACCACTTACTAATCACCAATCATCAATCACCCATTACCCATGCCCCATGCCCCATGCCCATAACACCTATTTTATTATTTGACAACCCGCAATCGCACACTAACTGTTGCAATTCCACCTTGTCGCATCAAAACTGCTGAAACCCACCGATTTTGGGGCGTAGCCGGAGCTTTACCTACTTTAAAAATTCCCCCGGAATTTAGCAACTCCAGCTCAACTTCTGAGGGATTAAAAAAGGTTTTTTCGGTAATGGGTTCCTCCAAAACAGTCCCTATTAAAATATCATCGCCGATCGGCTCTCGCACAATGGCATCAAAATGGTACTCTTCGCCCACCTTAACTTGCTCCGGCAAATTCACTTGAATTGTGGGAGGACTTTGGCCAGAAGTAAGCTGAGTTTGTTCTGCTAAAATCTCTTGACTAACTATTTTTTCACTTTCAAAGCGCTGTTGGGAACGGATGGTAGCTTTGAGAGTTAATTCTCTGCCATCCTTTTTTTGAGTGCCGGCAATTGTAGTTATGGTTTCTGCAATAATCGCGCTACCTTCGGTTTTCCAAGATTTGATCTCGGTGCGGTAATTTAAACTCGGATATCGCTCCCAGAGTTCGGTGAGAGCTTTGGCCATGCTTTGGCTGTTTAAGCCGTCAGAATGAGTGAAATTCGGGCTGTAAAATGCCATGACTGCTTTGACATCGCGCCGGTTGGCCGCTGCGTCAATTTCTGTTAGCACTTTTGTGAGTGGCGCAGGGGCATTTGCAGGGGTTTGGGCGATCGTTTGGGGAGTCGCCGCGATCGCACTGATCGCTCTTGCCGCACTAGGATGCAGCACGCCAGCACTTGCCACTGTTAAACATAACAACATTGGAGCGATCGACTGCCCGCAGTTAAAGCCAAAAACGATCGCGCGTTGGCGCAGCCCTCGAAGAGGATCGGCTTTTTCGTTCCGACGGCTGGAAAAATACTGAGATACACTTGGCACTAAATTCAAAAAATTACGCATTAGGTGATAATTTGGTTATTTGTCAGGAGTCGTGGCGCGGGCAACTGTTCGCCTGCAACGAAAACTGACAACGGAAGGACGGACACGGCACAATCTACAATCTAATTTTAGATTGCTGATTGAAAATTAGCTGAAACTGCCGGAATAATAAGCATAATAATCTAAAACCTCAAATATAAAATCGATTGACCTGTGGAACTTGTACTTGTAAAAGAAACAAAAACCTTGACAAAATCCCCCCTCCGTTTGTTAGTTGCAGCTAGCGGCACTGGTGGACATTTATTTCCCGCGATCGCCACCGCTAGTCAGTTGAACGACTGTCAGATCGAATGGCTAGGAGTCCCAGACCGCATGGAAACCGAGTTAGTTTCATCCCTTTACCCCCTCCACACGATCGCCGTTGAAGGCTTTCAGCAGCGATTTGGACTAGGTACTGTGCGAATTTTGGGCGGACTCGCCGGTTCGATTCTTCAAGTGCGGAAGTTGCTCAAAGCGGGAAATTTTCAGGGAGTGTTTACTACTGGCGGTTACATCGCGGCACCGGCAATTCTGGCGGCCCGTTCTTTGGGTTTGCCGGTGATTCTCCACGAATCTAATGCCATTCCGGGGAAGGTGACGCGCTGGTTTAGTCCTTTGTGCACTGCTGTGGCGATCGGATTTGAAGCAGCAGCCCAGCATTTACCCCGCGCCAAAACCGTTGTTGCTGGTACACCGGTGCGATCGCAATTCCTCGCCCCCCAACCTCTAAATTTGCCAATTCCTGACAATGTACCTGTAATTTTAGTCATGGGCGGCTCTCAAGGTGCTGTCGCCGTCAATAAGTTAGTGCGCGAGTGTGCTCCGGCTTGGTTTGATGCCGGTGCTTGGGTAGTTCACCTCACCGGAAATAATGACCCGGATGCTGAGAGTTTGAAACACGAGCAATATTTGTCGATGCCATTTTACGACAATGTGGCGAGTTTGTTGCAGCGAGCAAATTTAGCAATTAGTCGATCGGGCGCGAGTGCTCTGACAGAATTAGCAGTGACGGGCGTACCTTCTATTTTAATTCCTTTTCCTCACGCCGCTGACGACCACCAAAGATTTAATGCGGAAGTATTTGCTAAAGCCGGCGCCGCCGTGGTATTCCGTCAATGCGAACTGACAGCAGATGTGTTGCAAAGCAAAGTGTTGTATTTGTTAAGAGATTCCGAATATTTGGAAAAAATGTCTAAAGCTGCTGCTCAATTAGCGGTGACAGACAGTACAGAACGTTTGGCTAATTTGGTCAGGGAATTGGTAGTACGGTAGGGAGTGTTAAAGTAAATAGGCGATTCCCTTCGGGATAGCTTCGCTTAACGAGAATTTGTAATAAGGAGAAAGTCAAATGGCATACAGTGACTTTAATTTAGACAGAGTTTTGAAAACCTTTGACTTAGCTTATTCTGAAATAGTGGAAATCTTCACTCCTGCCCCCGAGTTAGAGTATAGCAGATTACTGACAGAAACTTTGCAAGAAAATCTGCCTGTAGCTCTCGGTAGCAATACAGAAAAATCGCGTTCGGAACTGATTATCGCGCCGATTTTAATGGAAGTGAGAAAACTTTTGCACCATCGCGTGAGCTTATTTTCTGGCATTGATTTTACTGTAGATGCTGAAAGAGGGCTGAATGGGAATTGTGATTTTTTGATAAGTCGATCGCCAGAATTGTTGATTGTAAAAGCCCCAGTCATTGCTATTGTAGAGGCTAAAAAGGAAAACATTAATTCGGGATTGGGACAGTGCATAGCTGAAATGCTAGCAGCTAAAATCTTCAACCAGCGCGAAGGTAATGAGATTACCACAATTTATGGGGCTGTCACTACAGGAGATAGGTGGAAATTCTTAAAACTCGAAGGACAAGCGGTTTTTGTTGAGACAACCGAAACTTTGCTTACCAATTTGGGTAAAATTTTGGGAATTTTAGCATTGGGAATGGACGATCGCGCGCTTAATCCCTAATTATCACCAATATTCAACTTAACAAAGTTAACTACTGATTCTAATCCTTCCTTTGTCTTCAAGTTAGTAAAAACAAAAGGTTTCTCCCCCCGCATTTTTTTCGCATCCCGTTCCATCACTCCCAAATCTGCTCCCACAAAAGGGGCGAGGTCTGTTTTATTAATGACCAACATATCAGATTTAGTAATTCCTGGCCCGCCTTTTCGTGGGATTTTATCGCCCGCAGCCACATCAATTACATAAATTGTTAAATCTACTAACTCCGGGCTAAAAGTTGCCGCCAAGTTATCGCCGCCGCTTTCTACAAACACTAAATCTAAATCAGTGAATTTGTGTTCTAACTCTTCTATAGCTACTAAGTTAATGGAAGCATCTTCGCGGATGGCTGTGTGGGGACAGCCTCCCGTTTCTACGCCCAAAATTCGATCGCTCTCTAAAGCTTGACTCCGAACCAAAAACTGGGCATCTTCCTGAGTATAGATATCATTGGTAACTACAGCAATCTGGTAGTGCTGTCGCAGTGACTTGCACAAAGCATCCAGTAAAGCTGTTTTCCCCGAACCAACCGGCCCAGCAATTCCTACACGAAAAGCACCCATAGCGATTTTAGATTTTAGATTTTAGATTTTAGATTTTCAACTGCGAAACAACCGAGTGTACTGAGTTTCGTGCGCCATGCTAGCCAGTCCTAATCCCCAACTGCAACTGCCAAGCTCATCATCTTCTAATTTTAAAACTTCTTGCGCCGTACAGCTAATTTGAGACTGCAAATCTAACAGTAACTGTTGACCGGCTGTTTGACCGAGGGGAATCAGTTTCACGCCCGCACTCGCCAAATTTGCAGCCCAACTGTACAAATATCCTAACACGGCCGCTTCCTCCTCAATCTGCCAGTTGGCGGCGGCAATGCCAAAGCCGATCGCAAAATTGCACGGATTGCCACCAAATTCCACCAAATCTTTTACACTTGTTGTTAACCTAGAAGCAACGGGCGATTCCCTGCGGGATAGCTTCGCTTCACGCAAATCCAGCAGCAACCTGACCAAAGTCCGCCCCATTTGCCAACTTTGCAAGCGCAACTCTTCCGTTTCCTTTGCAGCAGTCGCCCAAGCATTCCAGTAATTCAAAGCCGTCACATCCCCCATTTGTGCCGCCCTCAAAGCCCTTACCACCACCGCGGCTTCTACTCGAACAGCCCCGAATTGCAGCGAATTTTCTAACCAATTCCTCAAAGTAATCTCGCTGTCGATCGCACCGGTTTCTACCAGACTTTCGATTCCCTCAGAATAACTATAAGCTCCCACAGGTGCAAAAGCTAACTGCAACAAAGATAAAAGTTGATTGTTCACTGTTGACTGTTGACTGTTGACTGTTGACTGTTGACTGTTGACTTCTTGCTTCTTCAATAGCCGAAAGCAATTTAGTCATAAGCCCTCGGATTCATCGGTGGGAGTAAATCTAAAATCTAAAATCTAAAATCTAAAATCTAATGGCTGTGTCCATAAGCGCCCATTTCCGGCTGAAACGGCACAATTTCCTCTGTTACTTCCAAACCCATTTTTTCTAGCATTCCCTGCAACACAGAGTCGGGGGAAAGTCTTAAATAATTATCGGCAATTTCTAAAGCTACGTGACGGTTTCCTAAATGATAAGCCGCCCGCATCAGTAGCAGGGGACTTGATGCCCGCACTGTCAGCACCAGTTCGGGTTTTGCATTTACCAGTACCAAACAGCTACCGTCTTCCGACTGCAATAAATCTCGATCGCGCAATACTGTACCTCTGGGCAAATTCAGGTGCAGCTTTTGCCCCGTCTCTGTCTCGAATCTGTGGCGGCTGCGAGTGCGATCGTCCGCTGTCATGGGTAAAGTAAAGCTGACAACAGCATCCGGATTTGCAGGCAAATGTTTGGTGAAAGTTAGCATTTTTATATTCTATTCCTCAGAGCAATTCACTTGACATTTAGTTTTTGAGGAATATCTTTTTTATAGCCAAAGGAATAAGGAAGACTGAAGTTCCACTCTTGAGCTCATATTTCAGAAATTAAAAACGTCTTAATCGTGTTGGCGATCGCTATATCTCATTGCGATTTACAGCCAGTTGAAAAATATTCATCTCTCTGACCGCTCCCGTTCTGGCTTTATTACCAAATTTATGTTATTTTGTCAAGCACTTGATCGCAGGCGATCGCTTTTTTTTCAAAAAATTTTGCCTATCGTCTAGGAACTCGAACAATTTAAATCTCCAATATATTGTTGGGGGGAGTTCGCGGTTAGGCATCCTGCCTGCCCTGAACAAGCTTTTATGGAGAAGTCTAATAGAACGGGAGAGGAAGAAAGACTCAAATCCTCAAGCTTATTGATTGCCCGCTTGTTGCAGTCGCAGGAGCTCGGCTTGAATTCGCTGTTTGACTGCCGGATCAGCTTGCTGGAGCAAAGTGAGCTGGTTGAAGCGACTAACTGTCAAACCATAGGTTTCGATAGCTTTTTTAGCTTGTTGGCAATAATTCACTGCAATGCCACGAAAATTTCCAGACAGCCTATTAATTTCCTGAGTTTCGTTGCACACTACTCTGGGAACCGAACCCCCAGCCATTTTTTTAATTTCGTTATAAGCTTCCACCCGTCTGGGTTCTATTGCCAACACAGCACGAGCGTAGCTAGTAATTTCCTCGCTGGTAATATCTTGAGCTTGGGCTGCTGATCCGAAAACAAGGTTTGGAGATTGTCCATACAAACCAGGCGCCCATCCGCTAGCTAAAGCTGCTGCTGACAAGATGCCAAGCAACAGCGATTGTCGCAGCATCCGGTTTATGCCAAATTTAGAGGTGTTTATTGAGGTGTTCATGGTCGTCGGTGATTGATTGCGTGTAGATAAAAATGACACAGCGCTTGGAGGCTCAATCTTTTTGAATAATGTGGTGGGTAAAAAGTTCCTGCCGTTGGTGACTATTTTCAATTCCAGCAGGATGGTTGGGGATGTGCTAGGACGATCGACTTTTTAGCAAATTCAATAATTTCATTCATTATAACATCGGTCGGAAGTTGACAAAATTCAAACTTTAGATAGTAATTTTAATTACAGAGCATTCCCGAATTGCCTCTCCCAATAATTCTCAAAACGCAAATATTAAATAATTATAAAAATTATTGACAAATTACTTGCCTTAATTAGTCTCATCAAGGTAGGCGGTAGCAAAGCTATCTCTTTCCCCGCAAGGGTTCCCGTTCCCCGTAGGGGTTCCCGTAGGGTAGGGTAGGGAAGCGCCTGGAAGGCTAGGTCAAATTTAGCAGCAATCGCACTCATCAATTGCGGCGAAGATTTATTTAATGTTAAGCGGTGGTGCATTTGTCGATCGAGAAAATCCCCCACTGGTTGGGCTGCTGATGAAGCCAAAGCCGGAACAAAAATCATGTTTCACTACCCGAAGATAGAGACAGCAACAGGGCACTAGACATTAAAATCTTGTTATCAAAATGCGCGCTATCTGTTTTTGGCAGTCAACGCCCAGGCCTTCGATTCCAGTTCTCGCTTCCTCCAGTTTGGTGCTGTGAAAACTTGTCTGGGATTTACCCAGAAACCTGGGTTTTCTACGAAATAAAATCGTTACAGCCACCACCAAGAGCAGACAAACCCGGAAAGCTGGAATTTTTGGGCCTCAGCTTTATTGTCATCTCCATCGCAGATCGCAAATTTTGGCAAGCATTATCGCAGCAATTTAACAATTATTAATTACCCATTGCCCATGAAAAGTCAAAAAGAAATTTGGCGAGTTATTCTCGCAGTAGCTATCAGTATTGTAGGTGTGCTGCACTTTGCAGTACCCGCACCTTTTATCAGAATTGTGCCGCCCCAGCTTCCTTACCCGGAAGCCTTGGTTTATATCAGCGGTTTTTTCGAGATTTTGGGCGGAATTGGGCTATTAGTTCCTCCAGTGAGCAGGGCGGCGGCGTGGGGATTAATTGCCTTGTTTATTGCCGTGTTTCCAGCTAATATCAATCAAGCCGTCAAGAACATTCCGATAGAAGGGATTCCCCACAATCAATTACTGTACTGGTTGAGGCTGCCTTTTCAAGCTGTCTTCATTGCTTGGGCCTGGGTTTATACCCAACCAGACGAAGGTAAACCTCGGGCTTCTATAGTTCCAGATACAACAGAAAATGCCCGATGAAGCAGTTTGACTACCATGCGGATTTTAAGAACATCGACTTTCGACAGCACCCGGAACTTTATCGGGTAGGCAAAGGAGAACAGGGAGTGCTGTTGGTTGAACCCTACAAAGGAGAAATTCTGCCTTTCTGGAGATTTAAGACTCCTGAAATTGCCAGGGAGTCCAGCAGCAAAATTTACTCCATGTTTTTAGAGTATCTCGATCGCGAAGATTTTGTGGGAGCCGACATGGCCCGCAAGTTCTTGCAGATGGGGTATACTCGATCGCGTCGCTACGCCAACCACAAAAGCGGTCGAAAATACCAGCAAAACCCTCAAAAGCTGAAGTCTGTTGCAGAGCAAAACGCAGCTAGAAAAGATATTTTGCCACTAGAAGCAGATCCGGTCAAAGCAGAATCCGCGGCCATTTTTCAAGAGAAATGGATGCTGGCCAAAATCAACGAGAAATATCTCGAGCTTTTAGCCAGACACCGGCAGATGTACGAATCTTAGTTAGTCAACGCTGAGGATTGACATAAAGTTACAAAAACTCAGGACTTACACTTTAGCCCTGTCGGCAGCAGTGTAGGTGTGCTTGCCTATCGGGACCGCATCTATTTGCTTGGCCCTACTATTTACTCATCCTCTTCTTCCGCCTGCCACTGTCGCCAAATTTCAAAGGCATTAAATCCCCTGTATTGCAGGTAATTCAAGACTTTGCCCTTGGTTTTCGGATCGGTTTTACCCCAAGCATCTATCTTGTATTTCCGCATGACTTTGGCTTTTAATTCGGCCAGTTTTTCTGCTTCGGAGTCCTGATTTTCGGCAATTTCTTCTTCCCAGACTTGCTCGAACAAATCGTTGGTAATTCCTTTTTGCAGGCACTTGCGCTTGATGGCCGACTTCCCGTATTTGCCTGCACCAGAGGCGATCGAGTTTGCCACCAAGCGAGTGTCGGACTGATAGCCGCGGTCTTGAATTTGCGCGATCGCCTCCAATATTTCCTCATTGCCAAAACCTTTCTCTTGCCCCTTTTTGCGAAGTTCAGAGGCACTGTAGTCTTTGCGAGACAAGAGAAAATATAAATAGTCAAGACAGCTCATCAGTTCAATCGAAGGGTGGCGCGCAAATACTCGTATAGCGAATGCCTAATCCAGTCGCCTTGCTATCGGCTGACTGCATCGCGTGAAGCGAAGCTATCCCGCAGGGAATCGCCTTTATTCTTCTGTATCCTCCTCTTCATCATCCAATTCCACATCCGGTCTGTCCACATCGATCTGAATCAAGCGAATGTGCTTGTATCCGAGCTTAATTTCAAACTCGTCTCCCGGCTTTAATCCCATTTCTTGGGTATAATTTGCTCCGATCACGATCGAACCATTCTTGTGAACGCTAGCTCGATAACTCGCTTCTCGCCCGCGTCCGTCTGCTTTAGACTTCTCTAGCTCAATGCCCTTAGCAGCTAACACTGCATCGTAAAACTCAGCCAGATTAATCCGGGTTTCTCCACTTTTGCTGACTGTGAAGTAGCCGCAAAGCTTCGCAAGTTCTCTGCGCGGCAAATCACTGCCTTTGATTTTTTGAAGCAGACCTTTTCCTGTTAAGGGTGCTGTAGCTGTTTCTGCCATTGACCGTACCTCGCTTATTGGACTTTACTTATATCAATTACAACACATTAGATTAACTTTGTTTCACTGTCAATACTAAGAATTCTGAATATTAAGATTCTGGAGAAATTTCTGCGGTCTCAAGACCGGGGGTGCAAGTAAGGATGCTCGAAGGGCGATCAATTTGCTCCTCGCGGCCCAAATCCTTGTGTAAGGCTCTCTTGCGATCGCGCGGGGAATTTTTGTCGCAAATTAAATGTTTTACTTTTTTACAGTAAAGTCTGTTCCCTGCATTCACCAATCCCCGATTGTGTCTGCGGTCAAGGTCAAAATAAGACAGCCATGAATGGAAATACCTAGAACGCAGCCACTGTAAATCTGCCGAAAGCATTTACCAGCGCGGGGTTAACTTTTACCTCAACAAGACGAGGCAGCACTTGTTCTCGATGTCACTGCCAGCTACTTGTAAATTCTATTTTTCTGGCTGGAAATCCCCTCAAAACCCCAAATACCAACGAGCAATCTTCTATTAAGGTGTTGGGCATATAACTTCCACAGAACGCAGTCTGGGGAAGGCAATCCGGTAAAAATTGAAGGAAATTTCACCTCTTCGTTGAACAAGTTTAAGCTAAAACTCGACTCAATAGGCGCGGCGGCAGAAACATCGGGCAGCCACTAAGAGGGGGAATAGTTTTGATCGGGCGAGATTGCTTCGCGACTCTTAACACTTCGCCAGGAATCAGTAGATTTCTAGGGGGAACTGGCCGAAATCTTCCCCCTCCGGCCCCAAGCCAGAGAATTTGAGGTTATTTCCACAGGGGAATTGAAAAAGACCGAGTTTAATGCACAACAGCTTAAATGTTTGATGCACTACAAATTAGCAGCGGTTCCGACATGGAGTTTCGATGGAAATGTATTGGTTTCGAGTCGTGGCCTGTAAACTGCCATACTCTCAAAATTTATGCACGAACTGGAGGGGCGCGTCAATCGATTTTAGATTTGAGATTTTAGATTAAAGAATTGAAGCCTTGACGCCACGGATAAATTGGGGGACTCATTTATCGGATACAGGTTTTTTATTTCTGCACGGATGAATCACGTGGCGGGTATCCTGGATGCTGTCGGTCAAACTCACAGCCGCTTCCATAATTAATTATTGTGAAATATAGCAAGCGCGCTGACGGTGAGGACGTTCTTTATTGTGGCAACTCTGGCTTTTATTGTCTTGTGCCGAATGACGAATGCTCCTGCTGCCGAATCAGCCCGCTCAAAAACCCATACAACCCACCGACTCGTGTGGTGGAGAGATCACAATTTTAGAGTCTTGTTCAAGCTTCCAGATTCATCTGTGGAGTAAATCTAAAATCTCAAATCGTTCGACTCAGGGCTCAACCCGAAGTCTAAAATCTACAATCGACTGACAATTATATATCAAGCAGTCCCGGACTTACTCTCTCGACGAGAAACTCGGTTTCTTCCTCGATGCTTGGTTGGGCTGCTACTTATTTTCGGTAAAAACCGGCTTGATGAATGTAAGTCGGAGATTCGATCGAGCAGTATACTTGCGATCACTTTGCCAGCGGCGGCCGATCGCGAATGGCCAGCAAAAACCCCACCCAGTTTGGAGCCAGGCCAAGAGGGTCTCAATTAAGCATTGCAGTGGGCGATCGCTTTTAGTGACGTTGTTGCAGGTAATTTTGCGACAGGGGAGTTCGTACCGCCGGCAGTAACTCTTCTGGTTTCGGGCCTCGCTGGTTCGAGTACCGCCACCCAAAAAAGCCAGCACTCAAAGCAACGGATAACAAGCAAAGCATTAGGGTGACAAATTTTTTCGATCCCGGTTTTGTTAACGGTTTCTGAGTCGGTGCTGCGGCGCGAGTTGCTTGGATCACTGAACACTCAGAATTAGGAATAGAGGACGGCAAAGCCGTCGGTGAGTTCGGTGAATTAGTAGCATCGGCTCGATCTTTCTGGTGAACCCAATCCCTGCGATCTTTTAATTGGTCGGGAAAGTATTCCCAGACTTCGCCGTCAGAATTGTCTGACTCATGCGATCGATTGGCTGGGATTGGGGGGTATTGGGCGATCGCCGAAACCGAAGATGGGGCCTTCCATTCAGTACCCGCGAGCACCGGTTGCGTTCCCGGCGCGATTATGTGCACCATAGAACCTGATGTCGCACTGTGGGCTGGGGCGCCGGTCAAATAGCCGTCAAAGTCCGGGTGCTGGTAGAGAATCGGCAAAGCCCAGTATAGCTGGTGAGAACCGTAGGCAGAAATTAGCCCAGCTCTGGCCCGGCTCAGGCTGAGATCGACTGGATAACCTTGATTAAGGTTGCGGTAAAACAACCGCGTCAGAGTTAGGGCTACATCGTCGGGGATGCTTTCTGCCATTGCTAGCACTGCCGGAATGCCCCGCTTCACTAGAGCTTCGGTTAAGTTCCGTTCCGGGCTGTCGTCCGCGAGGTCTGAGGGGTCGCCGTAGGCGCCGCGGCAGGAGTTGAAGACGGCCATCTGAATACCGTTGTTCACGAGCAATCCAGCTAAGTCGTCGCCACTCAAGGTTTCGGTTAAGCCGGTGCGGCTGCTGACTAGGTAGAGTTCGCCACCTCTGGAACCTAAGTTGCTATGGCCTGCGTAGTGCAGGACTTGGTAGTGTCCTTGTTCTAGGGCTTGGGTAAGTTGTTCTCGATCGGGCTGTTCGAGAATAGTCAGTTGAATTTCCGGGCAATGGGGGCTGTTTTTGAGAGGATGACCGGTGCGGTTTTGGAGTTCTTGCTGCAAATGGAGCACTTCTCGCTTGAGCTGCAAGCTGTCTCGATCGCTCGGAGATGCGATCGCCATTAAAATTTTTAGTGGCCCGCCACTAGGCAGTATCCGGGTTTGTTTGAACAAACTTGTACCTGGTTGGTAGCGAGAAAACACGACATCTGTGCCGGTTGCCAAAGGGCGATCGCCGGCGTGCAGAACTTCCCACGGCAGTCGTGGCAAGCGTCGGCCTTTGAGTCCGAGTCGCAGTTGCAGCACTTCTCGGCGGTGCTGGGCGATGCCTTGAGCGCAAGTCCAGCTATCGCGCAAGTTTCCTTGAAACAGCCCGCTGTATAATTGTTGCCCCAGGGCTACTAAATTCGGCGCTGAGTTGTTTCCCGAACGGGAGAGGCCGCGACCCGCAAAACTGCTTCCCTGTACTGCTTTTCCTTGGAGCAAGCCCACCAGCGGGTCGTTCATCAGTTGAGAAGATAGTGCAAGCCATTCATTGATCGGCCAGCGGACTTGTTGTTCGGCTAAGGGTACACCGGGTGCAACCCTTTCTGTCCGCACTAGATATTCGTCGTCCCCAACGGGAGTGACTGAGAGTTGAAATTCCTGGCTCACGGATTTAGCGCCCTCCCGCCTTAATTCTGAATTTGCCTGCGTTTTTGCGGCTAGCAATAGCGAACGGCAAAATAATTTTTACTCTTTGAATCAAAGTTTCTGAATGCGCTTCCCCCGATCGGGCGATCGCTGAGGTCATATATATTTGTTCAAACACTTTGAGGATATAAAAGTTGTACTTTAATAACAGTTTATTAGTTTTGATTGCCCTGTGCCTCGGTGAAAGCCGAATTTTCTCCAATCTTGCTATCTTTAACATTTTGCACCTCTACCACAGACCCCTTTAGATTCGTCGTGAACTTGAGTTTCTCATTGCTGAGTAAAGTTAAATTGGAGGCACTTTACCAGGCGGATCTCTAGTTCTTATTAAAATTACTTCGGCTCTCGCCAACCGGTTTCAGGGCAATATCGCAGGGAAAGTTGAGTATTTTTTTTTTTTGGCGATCGGTCGATCGGTCTTTACCGCTTATCCTCTACCACCAACCCCCGATGTGCAATCTTGATTTTGTGTCAATTAATTAATTGGTCAGCCCTGGGTTCTCATCCGTAAGCCCCCCGCCCTCATCCTTAAGACCTCAGTGGCGATCGGTAATTGATAGTTGACTATCGATAATTGCTCATAACTTATTGCTAATTTACCGCTTTTATGATATGGAAAACTTTTAATTTAACTCTCTTAATCTAGTTACAGTTAAGCAGCAAAAATAAACGTCAGCAGCCAAGAACTCTCAACAATACAATGGCAATCAAATTATTCCGGTACTCTCAAGCAACCATCATTTTTGGCATCTAGAGGATTACGCCTCATCAGGCCGGTTTCTCGGAAAATTATTGGATTTGGTAGCGAAGCTTACAAAACAACTGGGTTTCGCAGCCTCGCCGTGGGTCATTCTCGCTCAAAATGCCGATCAAGCTTGCAACTGTCACCAAAAACGAATTCTGCGCCTATATTACTTTTTGGCAAATTTTGCAACCTGTCTTGAGATAGATATATTTTGGCAGAACTCTTAGTTGAGCCGAAAAAAAAACTTTTTCTCAATTCGCGAGGTTTCCTCGAATCGAGAGAAAATTCTGCAACTAAAAATTAGAACAAATATTTGTCCGGGCGAATTATCTAAATTTCTAATTAATCATCGGGAACTAAAATTAGGAGGGTGCTGTCGTTTAGTGAAGAGATTCAAATCCTAGGTCAGGGAAGGATTTGTCAAAGCTGGGAGTGTTACCAAAGTTCAATACACCAGCCTAGATCGGAAAAAAAGCAAGGGTAAAATTTGGGGGATACAGGTTTTGGGGAGTTATTTAGGAGTTGTCAGTCGCGAGTTTAAATTCAGCTAATTCACTGTAGAAATTACGTAGAAAATCTACAATCAGGAGCCCTTCGGCGCAGCTTACTGTAGAAAATACCGAGAACATCTCAAATGCTCGGAGCTTCGGCGCAATAATTACAGTGTAGGTTGCGGATCAATTAATTTTGGTACGCAATTGCAGAATATAAAACTCGTAACACAGCGAAAAAAACCTTGCCGTTTAAGTGGCATCTATAATAGTAAAGATGAGGAAACCAGCTCCTCTAGCAGGCGAAAGCATGAAGTTAAAAAAAATCTTCTGCAGCCTCCTGTTTGCTGATAAATTGATTCAAAGAAGCTTACCATTTTTTGGGAAATATCAACGATGGACGACCTAATTTCGTTGGAAGAAGGACAGGGAACACTTTTTCCAGTTAAAAAAGATGAAACAGAAAATCCTGTCGAGGGTTTAGGCAACAACAGCCCTAAACTTTCCGATAAGGAGTTAGACGATTTAATTAACCAAGCACTCGCCGAAAACACCGACGGCGTTACCACATTTCTGAATCAGTCTAACGGCGCATCCACAACAGGTGTGGGCGATGACGATGGCTTAGATGATGATGACGGTGACTTAGATGACGATGACTTAGATGACTTAGATGACTTAGATGATGACAACGATTTCCAGACCATCGGAGGTAATGATGACGATGACGATGACTTAGAAAATGACAACGGCATCGATCGCCGCCGAACCGTCGTCGGTACCGATGACGATGACCTCCTTGTCGCCACCGGCGAGCAGGAAGAGATATACGGCAAGAAAGGCAAGGACAAAATCAAAGGAAACCGTGGCAAAAAAAATAAAATCTACGGCGGTAAAAATGACGACGATTGCGAGGGCGGCGATGACGACGATGAAGTAAGAGGCGATCTCGGCAGCGATACCGTCATGGGCGGCAAAGGCAAGGACACCCTTAACGGTGGTAAAGATAACGATACCGTAATGGGCGGCAGCGGCGACGACATCTGCCAAGGTGATGACGGCGATGACTGGGCCCACGGCAACGAAGGAGATGATAAGCTTGACGGCGGCGCCGGCAACGATACCGTCTATGGCGGCAAAGGCGACGACGATTGTGAGGGCGGCGAAGGCAATGATGCCGTCAGAGGCGACACAGGCAAGGACAACGTTAGCGGCGGCACAGGCAACGATACGCTTAACGGCGGAAAAGATAACGATACCGTTAGCGGCGGTGTAGGCAGCGACGTTTGCAGTGGCGACGACGGCGACGACAACGTTAGCGGCGGCGACGGCAACGATAGCGTTAGCGGCGGTGTAGGCAGCGACGTTTGCAGTGGCGACGACGGCGACGACAGCGTTAGCGGCGGCATCGGCAACGATACCGTGATCGGCGGTGGCGGCAGCGACGTTTGCAGTGGCGACGACGGCGACGACAGCGTTAGCGGCGGCGACGGCGACGACAGCGTGATGGGCGGTGCTGGCAACGATACCCTCGTGACTGGCAACGGCAATGACCTGGCAGACGGCGGCGACGGCGACGACAGCGTTAGCGGCGGCGGCGACGGCGACGATACGCTGATGGGCGGCGAAGGCAACGATACGCTGATGGGCGGTACTGGCAACCATACCTGTATCGGCGGTGCTGGAGATGACGTTTATGTCGTGAGTAACAGTAACTCTGAGGCAAGTGCAGTCATCACTGACTTCGAGGACGGCAGCGACAAGTTTCTGCTGTTTGGCGACTTGAACTTTAGCAGCTTGACATTTATACAAATCGGTGTCAATACCGAAATTCGGGTCAATAACTTCGCCTTGGCGCTATTGTTGAATGTCAATGCAACGCTGATCACTGCGGCCGACTTTTTGGGAGTTAATCCTCAAACTCCCACTCAAACTCCAACTCAAACTCCCACTCCGACTCAAACTCCCACTCCGGTTTTTAACCCTCCGCAAGTGGGAGCTAATCAGCCCTTGACTGCTGGTTCCAGCGGAGGCGAGCAAACTATTACTTCTGAGTTGTTGCGGTTTGGCGATGACGAGCAAGGTCCTGGCGGCATAGTCTACAAGCTAACCGAGCTGCCCGATTCTACAACCGGCCAACTATTGTTGAATGGAGTCCCAGCACAAGTCGGTTCTACCTTCTCTCAAGCAGACATTAACGCAGGCTTGGTAAAATTCAAAGCGGCAGTAGGTTTTATCGGTGCGCTTAGTTTTGGTTTTGAAGTTAGCAACGGCAGAAGATCTGCCACTGGCCAGCGTTTTAGCTTGAATGTCGAGCAAAATGTCTTTAAGTTTGGTGGCACTACAGCACCTCAAGTTATTGTCGGTTCTGCGACGCTGGATAACGACATCGAAGGAAGCGATGGTGACGATAACATTACAGCCGGCAAAGGCAAAGACAAAATCATCGGCGGCAAAGGCAAGGACACAATTAAAGGCGGCGATGGCGATGACGATATCGACAGCGGCGATGACGATGATGATATCGAAGTTAGCCTAGGCAAAAACAAAATAAAAGCAGGCAAAGGCAACGACAAAGTTAAAGGTGGCGATGATGATGACGATATCGACGGCGGCGAGGATGATGACGATATCATCGGTGGTAAAGGCAAAAACACACTAAAAGGAGGCTTGGGCAACGACAAAATTCAAGGCGGCGATGATGATGATGAGATCGAAGGCGGCCTAGGAACCAATATTCTAATTGGGGGTAATGGAAAGGATCGCTTTATTTACCGCACTTCCCGCCAAGAGATTCAAACAGTTGTAGACGCTGACTTTATTACTGACTTTAATGTCGATGACGATGTTTTAGAGTTCTCTAACGCAGCTTTTAGTCTCAACGCTTCTATCTTGACCAAAGTGGACATTACTGCTACTTCTACTGTTGGCTCGATCGGCGGCGCTAATTTTCTCGACTTCACCGCGGATATCACTGTTCGCAGCATCACGACTTTGCAAGCGCGGTTTACAGAGTTGGGCGGCAACGGAGACGTGCCTATTTTCTGTCAGTTTATAGATGCCGATACCGGCCGTTTGGTGCTGGTATATGGTGTTGGGGCGCGCTTTGAACTTGTGGCCAGTTTCTCGGTGGACGTTCGCCTGACAGTCAATAACTTTGTCTTCACGGGCCCGCCACTAAATATTCCTGTCGGTACTGCTGGCCCTGACAATTTCAATTTCGGCACTTTTCCGGTCCCAGTTAATTTCAATGCTTTAGCAGGCGATGACAACATTGTCGGCAGCAATTTTAACGATACCATCAACGGCGGCGACGGCAACGATACCATCACCGGCGGCCTCGGTTTGGATGTCCTAAGCGGTGGCAGTGGTGCGGATCTGTTTGTTTACAGGACAACTAAAGAAGGCGGCGACAAAATTTCCGACTTTACTGTTGGGGTAGACAAATTCGAGTTTAGCGCGAGCGCTTTCGGCAATTTGACTACGACTAACTTTGACGGTGTTAGCGGTTCAACTCCTGACATTACTGGCAAAGAGTTCGTGATTTTCACAGGCGGCAGTTATGCCTCTTTGGAAGCTGCACAAGCTAAAGCCTTGGGCAATTCTACAAGTGCTGGTTTCTTCGCATTTACTAATGCCTCGAACGAGACGGTGTTGTATTTTGACTCGAACGGTACCGTAGCCGGTGGTTCTACCTTGATTGCGAATCTGGGTACTGCTGCTAGCAATCTGGGAACGGCGGACTTTGTATTTACAGGTACGATCGCACCTTCTGCCAGTGGTACTACTACCAACTCAGGTAGCGTTGCGGATTTAACTGCTGCTGGAAACACTTTCCCCGTCGCCTTTAACAATTTCGGTTCTGGTGCTGGCGGTTACAACTTCACATCTCCTGTCTTGTTTACCGGCAATGACAGTGCTAACAGCGTCACTGGTACTGAGTTTGCTGACATCTTCAGCGGCGGTTCTGGTGCAGATGTTCTGACTGGCGGTGCTGGTGCGGATCTGTTTGTTTACAAAGCAGTAGGCGAAGGCGGTGATACGATTACTGACTTTACTGCTGGAACTGACAAATTCGAGTTTAGCGCGAGCGCTTTCGGCAATTTGACTACGACTAACTTTGACGGTGTTAGCGGTTCAACTCCTGACATTACTGGCAAAGAGTTCGTGATTTTCACAGGCGGCAGTTATGCCTCTTTGGAAGCTGCACAAGCTAAAGCCTTGGGCAATTCTACAAGTGCTGGTTTCTTCGCATTTACTAATGCCTCGAACGAGACGGTGTTGTATTTTGACTCGAACGGTACCGTAGCCGGTGGTTCTACCTTGATTGCGAATCTGGGTACTGCTGCTAGCAATCTGGGAACGGCGGACTTTGTATTTACAGGTACGATCGCACCTTCTGCCAGTGGTACTACTACCAACTCAGGTAGCGTTGCGGATTTAACTGCTGCTGGAAACACTTTCCCCGTCGCCTTTAACAATTTCGGTTCTGGTGCTGGCGGTTACAACTTCACATCTCCTGTCTTGTTTACCGGAGATGCGGCTGATAACAGCGTCACTGGTACTGAGTTTGCTGACATCTTCAGCGGCGGCAGCGGTGCGGACATTTTCGACGGCGGTTTGGGTAACGACAGCATTTCCGGCGACGATGGTAATGACAGCCTCTTCGGCGGTGGCGGTAGCGATACTCTCAACGGCGGCATCGGGAATGACACTTTAATAGGTGGTGTGGGAACCAATGTTCTCAACGGCGGTGCTGGTTTAGATGTGTTTGTGTTCAGCGGAACTACTGCTGACGGCGGCGACTTAATTACCAATTACAGCATTGCTGATGATGTAATTAACCTCGACAGCACTGGCTTTGCAGGCTTTACCACCGGAGTGTCCTTGGCTTCGAGTTTCTACGCTTACAGCAGCACAGTGTCTGATGTAACTGTGTTTGAAGCAACTTTAACCGGGCCGTCCATCATGGCTATCTACGACGGTTTGTCTACTAAACTGTATTACGATAGCAACGGTTCTACGGTTGGTGGTAACAGTTTGTTTGCTACTGTCGATGTCAATTTGGGACCGACCGGTAATTCTGAATTGTTCTTGTTCTAAACGGCAAGAATCCTAATCGGGATATCGGTACGGTTAGGGACACAGCGATGCTGTGTCCCTACAATACAGAGGTAAGGACATAGTAATACTGTGTCCTTTTTTTTGTAATTGTTTAACAATTTAGTCGCTCTTTTTTGGGCAGAAAAATGGCATTGCCGTGTCTTCTTTTGCGTTGGTGTCGATGGTTGAAGTCGATCGCACTCGCGAGGGCAATTTCACCATCCAATTCGGTTTATTTTACCCGTTACCCGAAATCAGGACACTGCGCCGTGCCGTTTCCCTACAATTAATCGGGCGGTGGTTAAATTTGTATTCATTAATCCCTTTCCTCTGCAAGTACAAACTCCCCTTTAATTTTTGATAATAAATTGTCATAATTTTGATTTTAGTCAACAATTTTTTTAACCATTAAGCGCAACACCTAATAATTCTTGCCCTCCAAAATATAATAAAAATTTATAATTTAATGGTAGGAGTGAAGCGGGGAATGCCCACCCTACAAATACAGTCCTCGATCGCCCAAATCTAAAATCTATGAGTGCCTCATTCAGTGCCCAAAATTCCTTGCCAGTCAGTTTCGCCGAGGTGGATGCGGCGGCAAATCGATTGCAGGGCAAAGCTTTCAAGACGCCGGTGCTGACTTCGGAAACTTTCAACAAACGCACAAATTCTCAGGTATTTTTCAAGTGCGAGAACTTTCAGCGCACGGGTTCGTTTAAATTTCGGGGTGCTTGCAATGCTTTGATGCAGCTATCTGAAGCCGAAAAACAGCGGGGAGTGCTAACTTTTTCTTCGGGAAATCACGCGCAGGCGATCGCCCTTGCGGCCCAGTTGTTACAAATTCCTGCTACTGTTGTCATGCCAGCAGATGCGCCAAAAGTCAAGCAAGAGGCGACTCGCGGCTACGGTGCAGAGATTATTTTGTACGATCGCACTCAAGTTTCCCGCGAAGACTTAACCGCTAAAATTGGCGCAGAACGACACTTAACAATTATTCCTCCTTACGATCATCCGTGGGTAATTGCGGGACAAGGTACGGCGGCACTGGAATTAATCGCAGAAGTTGGGGAGTTGGATTTGCTGCTGGTTTGCTGCGGTGGCGGGGGTTTGCTGTCGGGATGCGCGCTCTCCGCAAAAACTTTGTCTCCGCAGTGTAAAGTAATAGGAGTAGAACCGGAGCAAGCAGACGATGCGACGCGATCGTTCCGCACGAAAACGCTACAAACTGTTACTAACCCAGATACGATTGCTGATGGTGCGCGCACGCCATCTTTGGGAAAATTAACCTTTCCTTTGGTGCTGCATTACGTTGATGATATGGCAACAGTTTCAGAAGAGGCAATTCGCCAGACAATGTTTTTTATGTGGGAACGCATGAAGATAGTTGTTGAACCGACGGGAGTGTTAGCAGCGGCGGCTTTGTTGTCAGGTGTTGTGCAGGCTAAAAATGCGAGGATTGGCGTGATTGTTAGCGGCGGAAATGTGGATTTGAGCGAAGTCAATCGATTTTAGATTTTAGATTTTAGATTGAATAATTTATGTAGCAGATTCTCTGATAAAATGCTTGCACAGCAAACTTTGATAACACAGCACAATGTCTTCAGAAACAAACTCAGCGGCTCAATCTACAACTGGTGCAGATGCGATCGATGTTGCGATCGCCTCTGGAATCGACTTTGACGGTACTCCGATTCCGCAAGCAAAATTAGACCTCTACAAGCAAGTGATGGGATTAGAAGCCGGCAGACAGCGCAGTGGCGTGTCAAATACCATGCGATCGCGCATTGTCCGAATCGGTGTCAAACATCTGCCTCAAAACGAGCTCGATAAAATGCTTGTTGCTGCTGACTTCGCCCCGCTGAAAGATAAAGAAGTTGCGTTTTATTACGGCGGAAAGTAGAATTATCTACCCTTCTAGATAGATGAACAGTCATCTCTGGATAGGTCAAACTTGGAACAAATCCTAGCAGAAGGTCAGTTTATGAACACTAACGGTAGTACAGTCATCAGCAACCTCGAGTATGATTTGTTAACAGTTTTGCAAAACAAGTCGGAAGCTTTGAAAGCCTACGAAACTTACATGAAAGATGCTCAAGAAACCGGTTCTCAGCCTTGTGCTGAGCTGTTTCAAAAATTGCAGCAAGCTGACATGGAACACGCCCAGGAAATTCGCCAGCACCTTCAACAGGTAATGCAGCACGGCAAGATGTAAAGCTGGTGTAACTTGCTGTGCAAGTTATGAGTTATGAGTTAAGTAGCAGCTATGAGTTAAAGAGTTTTGGATTCACAACTCATCTTCAATTCTTTAAACTCTTTCTCTACCGAGCGCTCAAAACATCAATCTGACCGCTCAACCAATGTCGCTTACAACTCTTAATTCATAAGTAGCAACTGCTGACACCACTTCTTGAAACTTCAGCTACGGGTAGGGGCTTAGGCGTTGCTTAAGTCCTTACCTATCCAGTGATACAGGTTATAAAATCTCCGGTTTCAAAGCTCGTTCCATCAAGGATAAAACGGCTTGCTCAGCAGTAATTTCACCATTTAATAAGCGATAAACTTGACGAGAAACAGGCACTTCAATGCCGCGTTGATTAGCCAAATCAATCAACACATTAGTAGTATTGACTCCCTCAGCAGTGCTCTGCAATTCGTGCAAAATTTGCTCTAAAGATTTGCCTTCAGCCAATCCGAAACCAACCCGATAATTGCGCGATAAAGGACTGTTGCAAGTAGCGAGCAAATCTCCCAAACCAGACAAACCATAAAAAGTTTCTGCGCGAGCTCCCAAACGAGCTCCCACCCGAATCATTTCTGGCAAAGCGCGAGTCAGCAAAGCAGATTTAGCATTAGTTCCTAATTGTAAACCGTCACAAACACCAGCGGCGATCGCAAACACATTTTTCAAAGTTCCACCTAACTCAGTCCCCAGCGGGTCTTCATTCACATAAACCCGAAAAATATCGGAACTGTAAATATTTTGGACTTGTTTGGCCGCCGCTAAATCCGAACTCGCCGCTACCGTTGCAGCCGGCAATCCCTGCTGAATTTCCTCGGAAAGATTGGGGCCGGAAAGTACCACAATTGAATTGTTAGGAAAAGCATTTTGCCAAATTTGAGACGGAGTGCGTGTGCTCGCAGGGTCTAAACCTTTGGTGACAGTCACTATAATTGTACTGGGACTTAACTCTAACGCCAAAAGTCGATCGACTGTTGCGCCCACCCCTTTCATCGAAACTGCCGAAACAACAACATTCGCACCCGTTATAACTGAGTCTAGATTAACAGAACTGCTGCGCGACCACAAATTAACTCGATCGCCTTTTTTGCCTCCCAGATTTGCCAAGGCCGAACCCCAAGCACCTCCACCTAATATTGTCAAGCTTGCCATAGAATTTAGTTTAATGAATTTAACCGCAGATTAACACAGATAAATCACCGATAAATCATAGCAATCAATTTGCGTTAATCCGCGTGCATCGGCGGTTAACAAATCCTCACCCTACAAACGTGGCCGCAATCCATAATGACGGTAACGCCAATAATCTCGTAAAATGCGATCGTGATCGAAACACAATTCACGAGGAATCTGGCAAGATTCAAAAATTTTTAAACTTTTAGCATCGTCGGCGGCTTGAGGTTCGCCCGTTGCAGAAGCCAAGAATACAATACTAATAGTGTGTTGGCGGGTGTCGCGATTGGGGTCAGAGTAAACGTAAAATTGCTCGATTAATTCTACATTCAAGCTCGTTTCTTCTAAAGCTTCGCGTTTGGCTGCCGTTTCTACCGATTCCCCGTAATCGACAAACCCGCCGGGAAGTGCCCAGCCGTAGGGAATATTGCGGCGTTCGATGAGTACGATCGGGCGGTGCGGGCGATCGGCTAATTCGATGATAATATCAACTGTAGGAGCGGGATTTTGATAAGTCATACCATTTTAGATTAAAAAAGTGAAGAATTTAACATCGTTGCAGTTTAACTGTGGAACGGGTTCCAGAGACCGTTGAAGTTTAGCTGCACAATGTGCGATCGACCTCACCTACAGTTCTACAATATACTTGCATATAATGTACAGATTGCGATCGCTGACCAAAAAGAGAGATTGAAAGTATGCCTAAGTGGCTGGGAAAAGTTTTAGGTATCGGTACGGGTACAATCATCCTCCTCGGTGCGACTGGATACTGGTACGTTTTTATTGCCGGGGCACCTCAGTTAGACCCTCCGAAAGTAGTAGTAGATGCCAACTTAAATTTTGAACTCAAAACATATAAAAGTGCAGCTATGAATTCAGAGCGCACCTACGGTTTAATTTTGCCACCGGGGTACGCAAAAAATCTCAAACAGCGCTATCCAGTCATTTTTTTGCTGCACGGCGGGCACGGAGACGCGCGCGCTTATCAGGACAAAGCCGCTGTTACTTCTGTGCTTCACGATTTATATAAAAGCAAAAGATTGCCGCCATCAATTGTAATTACTCCTGACGGGAACGACAAGCGGGGTACGAGTCCTTTGTGGGACCCGCAGTATTTTGACGGGCCCAACGGTAAGGTGGGAAGTGCGATCGGCTCCGAGTTAGTATCGATCGTAAAATCGCGCTACAGAACGCTGGAAGACCCCGAATTCTGGGCAATGGGAGGACAATCTTCAGGGGGTTGGGGAGCTTTTAATATCGGTTTGCGTTACTTGAAGAATTTTAATATTCTGTTCAGCCACAGTGGTTATTTTACAGATCAAAGTGGCAAGGCTAACAGTCCTAAATATTTAGTGGAAAAACTCCCTGTTAAAGATAAACAGCAGTTGCGCGCTTATTTGGATGCGGGGGAAGCAGACGAAAAATATCTGATTTCCACTCAACAGTTTCACGAGCAATTAAACAGTTTGGGTATAGCCAACGAGTTTAACAAATTTCCGGGAGGACACGGGATTGTTGGCCCAGATGTCGGTTGGAATTATTGGCACAAGCATTTAGCCGATTCTTTGAGCTATGTTGGAAAACAGTTTAAAATATCACTGGCAACACAGAAAAATTAGAAAGGTCAACAGTGTTACCCCAAAAAACTAGGATTGGACTCTGGACTGCATCATTTTTAACCGGATTGGTAGGAGTTATTAACTTGCTGTCTGCTGTAACTCCCAGTTTACCCGATCGCCGAAATTGGTTGGAGCCGTTTTTTCCTTTTCCCGTGCGTGCGGGCGGGCATTTTTTTGCAGCAGTTATCGGATTTATGCTGCTAACTTTGGCAACTAATTTGTTGCGGCGCAAGCGGATTGCTTGGTTGCTGACTGTGGGATTGTTAATCGTTTCTATTGTAATTCATTTAGTCAAGGGATTGGATGTTGAAGAAAGCTTGCTTTCAGGGGTGCTGCTGTTTCAGTTGTTGGTGATGCGACAGACATTCACAGCTAAATCAGATCGCCCTTCAATTGCTCAAGGAATTCGGGTTTTGCTGGGGGCTTTGCTGTTTACGCTGGCTTACGGGACGGCGGGTTTTTATATTCTGGATGGGGGTTTTCAAGTTAACGGACAAGCGGTTAATTTCGATTGGGACGATGCTATATTCCAGCCCACATTCCGCAGATATTCAAGCAGAGGTAAAGGAAGATAGATTTGGCAACAATAAACTCCCAAACGATTGCAC
>NZ_JAUBOS010000169.1:0-1081 GCF_036700365.1 Microcoleus sp. w2-18bC1 | reverse complement strand
AGGCTACGAGTGTTCCATATTATTTATTCCGCTGTCCTTCGATATATTTTCTCACAGTTTCAGTTGAAACGTTGCCAACGCTACCGACAAAATAACTGGGAGTCCACAATGTAGGCAATTTCAACAATTCAGGAAACTCTTTTCTCAAGTAACTCGATGCCCTGCCTTTGACCCTCTGCATAACAAAGCTAGCAGAATCAGTCGGCTTAACGTTAACCAATAAATGTACATGGTCTGGCATGATTTCCAAAGCAATGATTTTCCATCTGTTTTCCGTCACTACCTCGAAAATAATTTCTTGTAGTCGTTCCGCGATTTTACCTACCAGTACGGCTTTACGGCGTTTGGGGATAAAGACAAAGTGCATATTGATCAGTGAAACGGCCTTGCTCTCGTGCCGATACTCTAAATCTTTTTTTGACAAACTCGCCATAGAGTGAATAACTCCGTTGATTAATAGTGTATAATCAACATATCACAGCAACAAAAGTTAAATAATGTTTGGGTGTCAACAAATACTACTCAAGCCTGACAAAGAACTCAAAGCAGTTCTAGAATATATTTGCCAGGAATCGAACAAGCTGCACAATTGTGCGGTCTACTACGCTCGCCAAATATATTTCAAAACTGACACTTTCGTCCGCCCATTTGACGTAATCAACGCTTTAAAACGCAATTCCCATTACGGGGCTTTATGCGCTCAAGCTGCTCAGCAGACTTGCGGTGCTGTCGGTGAATCAGTAAAATCTTTCAAAGGACTAATTAAATTATTTTGGGATGGCAAGCTTGAATTTAAGCCCAAATTTCCCAATTACCGTACTCCTGGCGGATTTCATTTGATAGCTTATCCGAAGCAAGCGCTTGGAAAAAAGTTGAGCGACGGTCAAGTTTCAATTCCTCTCGGTCAAAAAGTAACAACTTGGTTTGGACTGAAGAACTTTCAAGTTCCCATGCCTACCAACTTAGACTATGCCGATATCAGAGAAATTAGAATTCTTCCCAGAAATAGCTGTTTTTACGCCGAGTTTGTTTACAAGGTATCTAGCATTCAAACTGTGACAGACAGTCAAAAAGCTTTAGG
>NZ_JAUBOS010000027.1:0-74607 GCF_036700365.1 Microcoleus sp. w2-18bC1 | reverse complement strand
CTTGATTTTTGATATTCCTAGCTTAAAAGCCGGATTTCTAGAACTATTAAATATGATGAATAAGTTTCGTGGATATACAACATTAGACTCTGGATAAAGTTGGTATGCCGTTGTTTTATTTTATCCAGAGTGATGAAAGAGCGTTAGTTGCTCTAGAATTTGCACTGCCAGTCGAGCAATGGTCCTATCCTCAAACAAATCGGCAACCGATACAGTAACGCCCAGGTCACTCTCTATTTGATTTTTTAACTCAAAAATTCTTAAAGAATCTAGTCCAAAACTACTGAGCGGTCGATCGATAATATTTGGTGTTTTCCCGCTGGCACTGAAGTGGGTTGAAGATTCCTCTTCCGTCGCCTTTAGCTCACATCTTGCACCATCCTCAATTACTTGTTTAGGAACAGGCAAGATGCCTGTTCCACAAGAAAACTCATTCTTTGTGGAACGGGCATCTTGCCCGTTCTTGACAATGGTGCAAGATATCAGTTTTAGCAGACTTTGGCTATTAGCAGGGGAATGAATTCCCCGGCGGTTTACCTGCTGCCAAAGGTAAGTTTCAAGCAGCGACTGCCGTTCTTCTAACTCTGCTGTCAGCAGAATTTCTCGGGTGAGTCGATCGTCGATTCCCACCAAATCAGCTAACTCTAAAATGCTACTGGCGACAACTTCCAAATTGTCAGCTAGAAAGTCAGCATAGGCGGCGCGACGTTGAATTTTACCGCTGGTGGTTTTCGGAATGCTTCCCGGCTTAATCAGCACTACTCCATAAACTTGGACTTCATATTCTTGAGCAATGCGGCTTCGGATGGCGCTGATAATTTCCTCGGCATGATCCGGCGCTTTGCGAGATTGTAATTCTGGCACGATAACGAGCTGTTCTTCGCCTGCGACTTCCACCGAGAATGCCGCGATCGCCCCCGGCCGCAAACTGGGATGGCTCCGCTCTGCTGTTCTTTCTATATCTTGGGGGTAAAGATTGCGACCTCGGATGATAATCAAATCTTTGAGTCGCCCTGTAATAAACAGTTCTCCGTCGCGTAAAAAGCCTAAATCTCCTGTTCGGAAAAATGGCCCTTCGCGGGTATCTGAAAGATATGCTTGAAAGGTTTTTTCTGTGTCTTCTGGGCGATTCCAATAGCCTCGCGCAACTGTTTCGCCAGCTACCCAAATTTCTCCGACTTCCTGCGGCTGGCATTGCGTCAGAGATTCGGGATTGACGATCGCAACTTTAGTGCCAAATTCAGGGAAACCGCAGCCGACTAAAGTTCTCGCGCCACGCTCGCCTCCGACAACTTCTACAATGTGATTATTTTCCAGCGCCCCAGCGTCAACAGGTAAGAAAGTCGGTGTTGCGCCGCTGCGAACCGTGGCAATTTTTAGCGTGGTTTCTGCCATTCCGTAAGCAGGACAAAAGGCATCCGCCTGAAAACCCCAAGGCTCAAAAGCTTTGGTAAATCGCTCTAGGGTTTCTTTGTGGATGGGTTCTGCGCCGTTATAGGCCACGCGCCAACTACTCAAGTCGAGCATTTTTTGGTCATCGCCCAAGATTTTGCTTATTTTGCTAGCGCACAAGTCGTAAGCAAAATTTGGCCCGCCGCTGTGGGTAGCTTTGTAGCGCGAAATCGCTTCCAACCAGCACATCGGGTTCTGAATAAACGCCGCTGGCGGCATGAAGTAAGAGGGAATTCCCAGATACAAAGGTTTGAGCAATCCGTCAATTAACCCCATGTCGTGAAAAGGGGGGAGCCACGTTACCGCAACGCTTTCGGAATCGTGGTCAAAGCCTCGGTGAATATATTCGATGTTGTACAAAACGTTTGCGTGGCTCACCATTACGCCTTTGGGGGTGGAGGTTGAGCCCGAAGTGTACTGAAGATAAGCCACCGAGTCGGGATGGATGGGTGGCTGCTGCCACTTTTCGCCGTCATCGGAAAGCTCCTCTGCACTCAGCCAACGCATCGCTTTGAGTTGCGGCGCTTGCTCGCATAGCTGCTCTAAATTTTCCAGGTGTCGCGCGGGAGCGATCGCAACTGTTGCTCCTGCGTCTTTGGCGATCGCACTAATTTTTGCTAAATTCCGTTTCAGCTTCGGCGGATAGAGGGGAACGGCGATCACTTTGGCGTACAAGCATCCAAAAAAGGCGGCGAGATAGTCCAATCCTGGCGGGAAAAGCAGTAAGGCTCGTTCGCCAGTGACTCCCAATGTCTGAAGTCGCACGGCGTGCGATCGGGCGATCGCATCTAACTCTCGATAAGTCAAACTGGCGGTTTCAGTTTTTCCGTCTGACAGAAATGTATATTTCTGCTCTGGTTGGTGTAACGCTCTGTTTTGTAGGAGTTCTACTAAATTCGTACAACTTTCGGTGAGTTGGTTTCCCTTAATGTTTGCGTCACTCATCGATTCTTTTTACCTAATAAATCTTGTTTGCAGTACGCCAACCAGTTCCGCCAAATTCTTTCCACATAGACTTTCTGTGAACAGTTGTCGGGCGTTACGAGTCTCCCATCAGCGCGTTTGAGTCTTCAATCCGGGTATTAGCGCTTGTTTTCACGTTTTTTTGTCGATCGGGCTGTTCGGCTGCAGGCTCCGGGGCGATTTCAGTCCGAGCCAGCTTCGATATCAGCTTCAGGGGCTTTACGGCTATCGACTTTAAGCATAGTAGGTTAGATGACATTAATTGTCAAGAGTTGTTTGCAAGTTTGTTGACTCCTATCATTTCGTATATGACAATCTTTTCTAACTCTTGCCATAGCATTTTAGGCGATCGTTTGTCTAGCCCTGACAGCAAACATAATAAACAAGTGGCACACAACTAGCGAGAGGGGTCACACCCCCTATATTGAAATGAAATTAGTTTTCATTAGTTAACTCTTGACAGATGCAAGTGCTCTGTTATCTAATTAAGTCACTTTCTCATTAAGACCCCAGCGACTACTTCCTTTAACCGAGGAAGCTACCAACCGTGGGCGATCGTCCAGAGCGCCACCGGACTCAAGCTTTCGCCCTCACGCGCTTCCTGCCAGACAAAGGCTGCTAGCGACGGGAGAATCGGATCGAACTGGGCCCGACAACTGGGCAGTATCTTCTGCAGGTTAGTTTCACTCCTGCCCAGAAGAGCAGCAACGCTGCCACAAATCATGTTGTGTAAGCAACGCAAACCACATATCCGAAGTTCTATCAATTGTTGATTCAAGAGTAATGAATAGATCGCAGAAATTATTAAATAGCCTTGGGCTGGCAGGAGTCGTGTCGGCGTTAGTCGCTGGGCCGACGTGCGCTTCCAACATCGCGCAGGTGACGAGCGTTCGCCTCAACCCCACGTCAGAAGGCATTGAAATCATCCTAGATACTGAAGATGGAAGACCCCTGCAAGTCTTCAGCGCCAGCTTTGGCGAAACTTTACAAGCTGATGTCATCACCGCTCAACTGCGACTACCGGGGGGAAATGAGTTTCGTCAAGACAAGCCTGCTGCCGGAATTGCTTCTGTCACCGTTACTCCTTTAGATAACAACAGCATCCGAATCAAAGTCATTGGCGAGAGGGGTCAACCAGTGGCACGGGTGATTCCTAACGCTGCGGGTCTGATTCTCAGCTTAAAACCCACCTCGGAGATGACTGCTCGCCCGCCTGCACCTGCTCCTACAACACAGCAGCCGGGGACACCCGCAGAACCCTTGCCACCGACAGGGCAGCCGGTAGAGATACCCGGAGAACCTTTGCCGCCGACAGCGCAGCCACCAGGGACACCCGGAGAACCCTTGCCACCTACAGCGCAGCCACCAGGGACACCCGGAGAACCCTTGCCGCCTACAGCCCAGCCACCAGGGACACCACAGGCGGGGAGAAACCCGATTGAAATCGTCGTCACTGCAACACGAACCTCAGAAAGAGTGACAAACGTGCCGCGCTCTATAACGGTGATAGACTCAGAAGAAATTCAGCGGGACACAGGGGCATCGAGAAATGTCGGGGAAGCTCTGGCAACTCAGGTTCCCGGTTTCGCGCCCCCGACTCAAACTACTGCCACTTATGGACAAACTTTGCGGGGTCGCGACGTTTCCGTTCTGATTGACGGCGTGCCGCAAACGACCAATCTTCAATCTTTTGTCAGAGATTTTAGAAACATCGATCCCAGCGCGATCGAGCGCATTGAAGTAGTGCGGGGGTCTACCGCAATCTATGGCGCTCAGGCTACAGGTGGCGTGATTAATATTATTACTCGTCGGCCAACTGAGGAAAGGCTAACTGCTGTTACTGAAGTGGGCGTCAGTAGCGCTTTAACAAACACAAGAGATGCTTTAGGCTTTAACGCTCAGCAGACGATTTCTGGTCGAACGGGTAATTTCGATCTGACCGGCACTGTCTCGCTCGCCAGAAGTGGAGCTTTTTACGATGCCAAAGGCGATCGCATTCCCTTTTTTGAACTCGGCGGAGATAGCAGCACCCTCTTCAACGTCATGGGCAAAGTCGGGGTAGATTTGGGCAGCGAACAGCGGCTGCAACTAACTGTCAATCACTATCGGGAAACTCAAGATCCCAATGTAATTCCAGACTTTAGTGTTGACGAACAGGAAGGACGGCAAAAAGCCCGCGCCATCCGAACCGGAGAGTTGGATATCGCCGGGGAAACACCGGGAAATAGGAATACACTTCTCAACCTAAGTTACACCAACCCAAACCTTTTTGGCAGCAGCCTTCAAAGTCAAATCTACTATCGAACGCATTCCAATGTAGGTGTTCCTTCTGATTTTCGCACGTCCGATTTCTTTGGCCCGTTTGTCGGCGTTGCTCGTTCGCGCACCAACACCGAACAAATAGGAGGAAGGCTTGCGATCACCACTCCTTTATCGCGTGCCGAAAATCTTCGATTAACTTGGGGTTCTGACTATGTTACTGAAGATAGCAGACAGCGTTTCGACCTGTACGACCCGGAGAGATTTGACGCAAGTGGCGGCCGGGTTTACCGGAAAATCTCCGATCGTCCTTTCGTCCCTCCTTACACTTTCAACAGCCTTGGCTTTTTCGGTCAAATGGAATGGAATATTGACGATATCGTCATTTTAAGTGGTGGGATACGTCACGAACGCCTCGGGTTAAACGTCAATGATTATACGACTTTTAATGAGCGCCAGATCGAAGGAGGCGATCGCAAATTTAACGCCACCCTATTTAATACAGGGGCTGTCTATAAAATTACTGACACCTTCAACATATTTGGCAACTTTTCTCAAGGTTTCTCAGTTCCAGATTTCGGCCGCATCCTCCGCCAACCCCCCGACGATTTTGTCGGAATTGAATCTTCGTTAGAAGTAACTCAACCGCAAAAAGTCAACAGCTACGAAATTGGCATTCGAGGAGGGTGGTCATCCGTGCAAATGTCGCTTGCCGCTTTTTACAATACCTCCGATCTAGGAGTCCGTTTTGAACCAGTTGGCAACACAGGTCGCCTGGAACTACAGCGCGCCCCAGAACGCATTTACGGCTTAGAAGGGACTGTGGATTGGCAACCTGCACAAGCATGGTCGCTCGGCGGGACTGCTACTTATATTCAAGGCGAATATGAGGAGGACAACCGTTACCTCGCCCTCGATAGCAGCCGAATTCCCCCGCTCAAGCTAACAGCTTATGTTCAAAACGAAACTTTGCCGGGATGGAACAATCGGTTACAGTTATTATATTCTGGAAATCGCGATCGAGCCTTCAAAGACGGCTCGGATGGCGGCCCGATTAGCAGCTATCTCACACTGGATTACGTCAGCGCGGTTAAAATTGGCTCTGGGCTGCTACAAGTCAAAGTTGAGAATTTATTGAATAATCAATATTTTCCCGTGATCTCCCAATACTTAGCTGGATTTGGATCGGACAGCTCTAATTATGCAGGCAGAGGTTTGACTCTCAGTGTTAATTACCGCCTTAACTGGTAATTACAGCAGATTGCAGGTTTATGAGGTAGATTCAATATCCCCCGTAGGGACACTCCAATAACCCATTGGTGTCAATTTAAGCTGTTAGTCTGTCAGTCCTCGTGCCCACCCGCTAGTCCGCCAGTCCTAAGCGGGGTTTAATTCCTTGTCGGACTATCGGTTTTACCTTAATGAGAACAGTTAACGGCTTTGATAAAAATTTCGAGATGAAGTTCCGCAAACTCGCATTCAAACTGCACTTGTATTTGGGGTTGGTAGTAGGAATATTTCTAGCAGTAATTGCTTTAACGGGCAGCTTGCTGGTTTTCGGCCCCGAAATCGAGCGGTTCTTCAATCCCCAACTCCTGCAAGTAATTCCTCAAGCCGAACGGATACCGCTGGAAAATGTCCTGCAAATTGTGGAAAAAACTTATCCGCAAAATCAAGCTCTTAGTATCTTGCTGCCGCGCTCAGCGAAGGAAGTTTGCCAAATTTCTATGCTGTCAAAGAGTGAGGAAATAGTTAGCGTTTATGTCAATCCTTACAGTGGAAAAATTACGGGCGGGCGCATTTGGAAAGAAACTTTTACAGGTTTTATTTTTACGTTGCACGCAGAATTAGCGGGAGGAGAATTCGGTCATCATGTTGTAGGTATTTGCGGTATAGTAATGCTAGGACTAACTTTTACGGGCTTAGTATTGTGGAGTGGTTGGCGCAATTTGGCTCGTGGATTCTCTATTAATTGGAAAGCTCACTGGCAGCGGACTGTCTTTGATTTACATAACGTTTCGGGCATTGTATCAGTCGCTTTTCTCATACTGATCTCCGCTACAGGGACAGCGATAATTTTTTACGCGCAGGTTGAATCGACTTTGTATTGGCTAACCAATGAAAAGCCACAGCCCGCCTTGGCTTCTCATCCCCACTCTAGCAGTTCTAGGCAAAATCTTGATGAAATATTACACCAAGTTAATACCGTTTGGCCGGAAGCTACAACCACTTTTATTTCTCTGCCTTTGACGCCTGAAGCAATTTTTAAAGTACGGAAAAAATTTCCCAATGAGTCGCACCCAAACGGGGTTAGCACAATTTATCTCGATCAATACAGTGGCGAAATATTGCAGGCTGACAGTGTAAATTCAGCTTCTGTAGCAAATCGAATTCTCAACTCGCTTTATCCGCTACATATTGGCAGCTATGGCGGAATTTACTTGCGGCTGGTACACGCGATCGCAGGATTAGCAGCGTTTGTACTGTTTGTTACGGGCGTACTGATGTGGCGACAGCGGCATTTGGTGAAATTTTACCGCAAGGAGGCGAGACAGCAATATGAAGAATTATCTCCCCTTAGCCAGCAATGGCCTTGGTTTTAATGAGAGCAATTTGTGGTTTTATACGGATGTCAATCGATTTTAGATTTTAGATTTTAAATTTTAGATTGAAGCATTGACCCCACGGATGAATCCGGGGGCTTGTATCCTGGATGCTTTCGGTCATTCTCCTGCCTAAAAACCCCTATCCTCTGAATTTTAAATCCTATCAATCGCCTATTTCATGCAAAAATTTATTCAACTCTGGCTCGGACAAGCTGCTTCGATGATTGGCAGCGCTATGTCCGCGTTTGCGCTGACTATTTGGATTTGGGAGTCCACCAGTCAAGCGACAGCTTTGGCTTTGTTGATGTTTTTTACTCAATTGCCGCGCATCTTGCTTGCTCCGGTTGCTGGCATTCTCGTCGATCGCTGGAATCGAAAATTTTTGATGGCGATCGGTGATGCAGTTTCAGCTCTGTTAACGCTCGCTATCCTATTACTTTATCTCAGCCAAAACCTGCAACTATGGCATATATATGTAGCGGCTGCGATTAACGGAATTTTTGACCAAATTCAGCAGTTAGCTTACTCAGCAGCCATCGCCACAATGATGCCAGAAAAGCATTACAGCCGCGCTAGCAGTTTAAGTTTTTTGGCAAATTACGGCGCGAGTATTATCGCTCCGACGCTGGCGGGGATTCTCTATTCTGCGATTGGGCCCGGCGGGATTTTTACGATCGACCTGGCAACTTTTACAATAGCGATCGGCACGCTAGTATGTGTCAAAATACCCCAGCCCGCGATCGCCTCCAATCCCCAGCCGACTCGCTTTCACCTGTTGCAAGAACTCAGCTTCGGATTCCGCTACATCATCGATCGTCCCAGCCTGCTTGCCTTGCTGGTGTCCGTTTCGCTATTCTGGTTCGCTCACGACATCGGCGCGGCCCTCTACTCACCGATGATACTGGCACGCACCGGCAACAATGCCAGAATCCTCGGTACTATCCTTTCAGCCGCCGGCGCCGGCGGTGTTTTAGGAGCATCGATCGTCAGTATTTGGGGCGGGCCCAAACGCCGAATCCAGGGCTTTCTGCTCGGCATGGCAGGCGCCGGCTTGAGTAAAATAGTCTTTGCTTTCGGCCAGGCGCTTTCCATCTGGGTTCCCGCTCAATTTTGTTCGTCTTTCAATTTCCCCATCCTCGGCAGTTCCAACGAGGCGATGTGGTTGGCGAAAGTCGCACCAGAAGTACAGGGGCGTGTTTTTGCTACCAGAGCAGTTATCGTGCAATTGGCGTCAGCGATCGGTTTATTGATCGCAGGCCCACTTGCCGATCGCGTCTTTGAACCCGCCATGCAACCGGGAGGTTTTTTAGCAGCTATTTTCGGCCCAATTATCGGGACAGGTGCCGGTGCTGGGATGGCTTTGTTATACGCTATCTCCGCGCTGGGCTTATTGCTCGTAGCAGTCGGTGGGTATGCTTGCCGGCTGCTGCGCGATGCCTAAAAGGGAAACGGAAAGAGGTCTTTTAACTTCTTCCCTCTTCCCTCTTCCTTCTTCCTTCTTCCTTCTCCTATAGTTTCTGGCGCGAACTCAGGTGAGCTTCAATTTCAGATCGCGATCGCCATATAGGGCGCAATTCCTTGCGAGCAAAAAGCTGCAACTGATCGCCGGCGTGGGGCGAACCAGGTTGACTGGCGTTGCCGTAACTGTTTAGCGCCATCGCTTTCACCGGATTCGAGAACTCAATCGCAGCGACAAAAGAATCGCCCGCAACCGCTTGAAAGCGATCGTCTTTCCCAGGAGCGAACCATACTGAGCGAAATACACCCAAAGCACCGTCAGCTCCATTTGCAGGCAGATTCGCCACCCCAGGCAATCGGAAGACTTCCCCCCATGCCACATCTAACGTGCCATAAGTCGCCTCAACTTTGGTTGCTGTCGCTTCCAGCACCCGCACCGCCTCCGCAGGATTTGCCAACCCGTCTGGCGTTGTTAGCGGCGCATCTGCGCTCCAAGGTTTAGCGAATAACCGATCGGCATCCATCGCTTTTTTCCAAAAGGCAAACAGCACCGCACCGCGACTGTCTGCATCGACTTTCCGATCCCAAGTGGCGAGAACTTCCGCAGCGCGGCGCGCTTTTTCACTGCCTTGCCGTGCGGCGGGAATTAAATCATCAAGGAGGCGATCGGCGAGTTCTACCTGAGTGGAATGTTTGTATTGAATCAATTCATCGAAAGAGATTTTTTCATCTTCTAACAGCATTTTTGCCGATCGCTGCGATCGCAAATCCATCGGGCCACGCGGTGCCATATAGGCGGGATATTTATCCGGTGCGATCGCGATCGGAAACGTCGTCGTCCAAGGAGGATCGTTGGTATTTTGCAACCAACCGCTGGGCGGATCGACAACGCGCGGCAAATCCGCATAGGGATGATTTTTGGTCCACAAAGTTTCTGACGTATTGCCTGCGATCGTGCCTGACAAGTATTTAAAATCTCCTTTTTTGCGTATGGGAACTTGACCGTTAAACAAGTGCATGATATGCCCCTGACGATCGGCATACATGACGGTAAACATGGGAATTTCCAAGCGCTTTAAAGCGGCTTCAAATTCAGAAAAAGTCTTGGAGCGTGCCATATCCCACCACTGCTGAAGGGCTGCTGGTTTATCGAGTCCGACAACGCGCAGGGCGATCGCTTTGCCCTGTTTTTCTGTGATAATCGGCCCGTGAACAGAACGCCGCACGACTAGAGATTCCGATCGCAAATTCCCATTCTTTTCTTTGACTTTTAAAACCTTCTCTTCCCTGTCAAATTTTCGGACTTCGCCATCGAAGCGATAGCCATCGTTAGCGAGGGGCAATTCGTAGGCATCCCAGCCATCGTGAGTGTTGACAGTATGAGTCCATCCCAAGTTGTCATTAAAGGCGATCGTTAATACAGGAAATCCGACGAGAGTCGCTCCGTAAGCGTTAATTTCTGGGGCAATCAGTTGCGCTTCGTACCATAAATATAAATCCGCCCAAGGAAGGTGAGGATTTGCCAATAGCATGGCATTGCCGCTTTCAGAACGCGAAGGAGCGATCGCCCAACCATTAGAGCCTTTGGGGGTGTCATTTTCAGCGATATTTTCAAGGCGCTCTGGATCGACTACAAAAGTAAAATTGATGACGCGCTGCGCGTGTGCCAATACATCTATCGGTTTGAGGGGCAATGCTACCTTTAATTCTTCGGTGAGCGCCTCTGGGTGTTCTTTTGCATAGGCATTCATTCCACCAACAAAAGCATCGAGATAGTTGCGAAAAATGGGATTTTGTGCTTCATACCACGCATTGGCGCGATTAGGAATTCCCATAGTTTGCACCCAGCGATCGGATTCTAGATAATCTTCGCCCCAAAATTCCGCAGCTTGCCCCCTAGCTTGCCCGTAAAGACGCAAAATCAGATTACCGTGACTTTGCATCTGCGCCCACCCGAAAGCGTAGAAAAGGCTTTTACTATTTTCTCCGTAAATATGTGGAATTCCATAGGTATCCCAAAGAATTTGATTACTGGTTTCAGGCGCGGATTGAACCCCATTATTGAGGAACAAAACTAAGATAAAACTCATTAATAAGGAGACAATCCGTCGGCTTTGTTTTTTTATTTGTATAAACACTGAAAATTAATTGGCTAGGGTTAAACTGAGACATGGCAGCCTTTTCAACAAGCTGCATGAACAAAACGCGGAGGATTTAAAGCCCTTTTATGGAGAACAAGGGAGAAATTTATACCAAATCCGTTGCCTAAAAACGTAAGGTATCTAGGTCTATCGGCGTCGATATGCAGTTAAAAAAAATAACTCTTCTTCCAGCAATCCAGAAAATCCGAAAAAAGACCCTGTGTAAATCGGATGTGAAATTAAAAGCCCTCCGCTACGCTCACCAACTTAAAAAGCGCTATAAAACGCCGGTGTGTCGGCTGTAAAGCGCATTAATGTCATTGGTGAGGAGGGGGGGTAAACAAGTAGGGAGAAATAGGTTATAAAGTTATTTTTGAAGTTGACCTTGTTGCCAATTTCCCTCTACCTTCGTTCCATCTCCATATAGATAAGAACCTTGCCCATGTTTCTGGCCGTTGAGGAATTCACCTTGATAGCGATCGCCATTGGCGTAAATGCAAGTACCTTTGCCATTGAACTGACCATCGCTAAATTCGCCTTCGCAGCGATCGCCATTCTTAAAAATGTAAACTCCTTTTCCGCTCATCTTACCCTTGACAAAAGCGCCTTTATAGCTATTTCCATTGGCGAACTCACGGACACCTTCACCACTAAATTCTCCATTGTCAAACGGCCCTTGATAACGTCCCCCTTCTTTAAAAGTAAACAACCCCTGACCTTGAAGGTTGCCCTTCACAAACTCTCCTTCATAGCGGTTGCCGTTCGGATATTCGCGAACCCCTTTACCGTGAAACTGCCCTTCACTAAATTGCCCCTCATAACGACCTCCTTCAGCAAAGGTATAAATTCCCTGTCCGTGAGGCAAGTTATTCAGCAACTCTCCTTCGTAGCGGTTCTTATTAGCATATTGACAGACGCCTTTGCCGTTCACTTTTCCTTCTTTAATATCTCCTTCGCAACGAGTGCCATTACTGAACGTAAAAGCCCCTCGACCGCTGGGAGAACCACTCGTAAAAGACCCTTCGTAACGAATGCCGTTAGTTGATGTAAAAGTGCCTGTACCGTCGAACTCACCGTTTTTAAAAGTGCCTTCGTAGCGGTTGCCGTTAGCAAATTCGCGGACACCTTTACCGTTGAATTCCCCATCCCCAAATTCTCCTTGGTATCGACCTTCTTCTTTAAAGGTATAGATGCCTTGACCGTGAGGTTTGCCGTTGAGAAAAGAGCCTTCGTAGCGATCGCCGTTGGCATATTGACAACTGCCGGGGCCGCTGAGTTTTCCCTCACTCAATTCTCCCTCGCAACGTCCGCCATCGGGTAAAGTAATTACTCCTGCCATTGCGCTGTGAGGGTTGGCAAACAACAAAGCCATTCCCAAGTTGGAACCAAGTAAGAGAGCGAGTCCAACTCGCTGAAGTTTACTTAATATTGCTGACGACATTCCCAAATTCATAATTCACAAAAAATTCAATTTTTAACTTTGCTATTCCTGGGACGGTGCTATAGAATTCCCAGCCAAATTGCTAGAGTCTCAAAAAAATCCCTAGTCAGTGAGCCGGAAGGTAATGGATGCTCTTTCTCCTTGAATGCCACTCTCTGATGAGGCAAGTTTCCATTTTTCTACTGCTTTAATCGCTGCCTTATTCAAGTCGTTGTATTTGCTAGGAGTCGAGATCTTGATGTTGAATGGCTTACCGTTGGGGTCAATGTCAAACACGACTTCCACTTCGCCTTCCCGCCCATCTTCTCTGGCTGCGATCGGATATTCAGGTCTACCGCAGCTAATGCAAGTGTCGGGCAGCCGGCCGAAAGGGCGCGAAGGACTCCCCCCTATTCCGGGATTTGTCGGTTTTGGCACCGGCCCGGAACCGCTGCCAAATGGCTGTGACGAACCCCCGCCGCCATTTCCACCTCCACCGGGTGATGAGTTCGACGCACTTCCTGCTGGGCTACCAGAGGAAGGGAGGTTTCCTAAATCTCCGATCGCACTTCCCGAATTTCCGCCACCTCCGGGCCTGGTGGCGGTGACTGGTGAGCCAGCCGCAGGCGATCGGGCTGATCGCCCCGAACCAGCCGCAAATGGCTCATCAGAAGGTATGTCGCCATTTTTGCTGGCACCGGATGGTGAGTTGGACGCACTTGCTCCGGGGCTATCAGAGGAGGAGGGGTTTGTGAGATCCCCGATCGCATTTCCAGATTTACTACTGCCTCCTGGCCTAGTAGCTGTGACTGGTGGGCCAGCCGCGGGCGATCGCGCCAATGGCCCGGAAGAAGGATTTAATGGCTGTGAGGAAGGCTCCCCGCTACCCGCCGAAGCAGATGACGAGAGCGGGTTATTTTTTTCAGGGCTGTCGGAGGAGTTGGGATTTCCAGCATCTTTTGTAAAGTCTGGGAGACTCGCAGCACCCTTGGGGCGGGAGTCGCTAACGGGTGGTTCGCTTTTTGGAGGATCGGGCGAAGGGGTTTCGGGTTCCTGGGCGATCGGGGTTTTAGGAGTTTCTGGGGAATTGAAATCCTGTTGAGGTGGGGGGGAAGGCTCGATCGGAGTTGGTGGTGGCGTTGCCGCTACCGGCTGCTCCTCTGGAATCGGCGGGGGCGTTACCGCTACCGGTGGCTCCTCTGGAATCGGCGGGGGCGTTACCGCTACCGGTGACTCCTCTGGAATCGGCGGGGGCGTTACCGCTACCGGTGACTCCTCTGGAATTGGTGGTGGCGTTACCGCTACCGGCTGCTCCTCTGGAATCGGCGGTGGCGTTACCGCTACCGGCTGCTCCTCTGGAATTGATGGTGGCGTTGCCGCTATCGGTGGCTCCTCTGGAATTGATGGTGGCGTTACCGCTACCGGCTGCTCCTCTGCGGGAGTTTGCTCTGGTGGCGGTTCTGGTTTGAACGTCTCAGGTGGGGGAGATGCCTTTTCTGGAATAGTCGGCTCTGGCTTGGTTTCCTCTACTTTTGGCTCATCAAGCACAACAATTTCAATTGCATCCTCTTCAAATTCAGCAGGTTTGACGAACTTGAGGCTCAACGGCAGCGCGACACCGTGCAGTAAGGTTGAGGCTAACAGACTGATCGCCAGAACTTTTTTGAGAGCTTCTTCTTGTTGTTGTCTTTGCGTCGCCGAAATATTTGAAAAACTCATGCCTTCTCACTCTCCTTTATGGATGGCAACATCCTCGCTGGCTCCCCGACATCACCCGAAACAAGCTACCAACTGCGGGTTGAGCTTGCTATCAATAATGAACCTACCCATCCTATAAGAAGACTGTCACCCTGTTCAACACTCTTGCAATTAATTTTCATTATTTAATTTTGAGATTGCGACTAGAGGCTACCAATCAGCATTTTCTTTGGGGGCGTCTACTTGGCTCTTATGGGCGCTGTCAATGTTCTGATTCTGGTAGGGCAAGGTTCCAAAATGCCTTAACTGCAATACTCTAGCCCCTAATCTACCAACAAATTTCCACATTCTCAAGCTTTTCATAAAAATCCATTAATCAGTAAAATTGATTCTATAATTTCTATTGATAGGTAATTTTTATTTAAAAGTGTGGCTCATGACTTGACAAACCCTGAAGTTTGTGGAAATCTAGTTGAGAATCTTTTAAATTATTGAAGATAATTGTCAAGTCCTAACGCAAATATTTAGCAAAGAAGCACTGGCAGAACAATCTGTCGCGATCTCGATCGGGATCACAGTAGGAGCATTTTGGGTACAGACGAAGATAGTCACATACAGGTAGTGCGATCGCGCTTGTGATCGCGCTTGTGATCGCGCTTTCGATCGCGCTTGAGTGAAACAATTTGCAGTCTGAATCACTTATACCGACTTGACGCAGAAACTCTACCAGCCTTCGATCGGGCTAATTGCACCATTAGGCAGCTTGCGATCACTCAACAGAGCTAGCGAGAGTACAAATCAATGGATGCTTTCATTTACATTTTTCGCGCCGCAGGCATTGTTGCTTGGCCACTGTTTGCCTCGTCAATCGCAGCAGTCGCGCTGATCATAGAGCGTCTTGCCTTTTGGTTTAGGGTAAATCGGCGGCAGCGGCGAGTGGTGCGAGAAGTGCTACAGCTCTACAGTCAAAACCCCGATTCCGCCATCAAAAAGTTACAAGTAAACAGCGATTTGCCCCTGGCCCGGATTTTTTTAGAAGCTTTAGAATTAGACTCGCCCAACATCGAAGAATTTCGTTTGGCCTTAGAGAGTGGCGCTCAGGCAGAAATCCCTATCCTGAAGCGATTCAATACAATATTTGACACCATTATTAGTCTTTCGCCACTATTTGGGTTGCTCGGAACAGTTTTGGGGTTAATTACCACCTTTGCCTCGCTCAAACTGGGGGATGGCGGAGGCGGCAATGCCACAGGCGTTACTTCTGGGATTAGCGAAGCCCTCGTCTCTACGGCAATGGGGTTAGTGGTGGCAATCTTTACGCTCCTATTTGCCAATATGTTTCGCGGGTTTTACTTACAGCAGATTGCTTTTATTCAGGAAGCCGGAGGTCAGCTAGAGTTATTGTACCGTCACCGCTACGAAAAACTACCAAGAGAATCTAATTATGCGCCTACCCGATGAACCTGATAGTATTCCCCAGATTAACATCGTGCCAATGATTGATGTGGTTTTCGCCATATTGACGTTTTTAATTGTTTCCTCTCTGTCTTTATCCAAATCCGAGGGTTTGCCCGTAAATTTACCGAAAGCATCAACGTCTCAGGTTCAGGACTCGCCTGCTAAAATTACCGTCACGATTGATGCTCAGGGAAAATTAATGGTTGATAAAAAGTTAGTCAACTTAGACCAGATTGAGAGTACGGTGCGACAGGTGATGGGTTCAAATCAGAACTCCTTAATTGTGTTGAATGCGGATCAAAGCGTCAATCACGGAAATGTTGTGGAAGTTATGGATCGATTACGCCGAATTAAGGGAGCTAAGTTAGGGATTGCTACCGCAAAGTAGAGAGTTCCTATAATTACTAATTTTGAATTTCCTCACACCCTTAAACATGAATTACCCGTGAAAATTTACTAAAAAAGCCTGTAAGCCTGATTAAAAGGTAGTCCTGAATAGTCTGTATGATTCAGGACTTTATTTGATAAAACAGTTAAAAATTAAAGTCCTTACTGCCAACAAACAGCAAGGACTTTAATTATTTATTCCTGAGTTTTAAGGACAAAAGTCCTTACTACACACGTTAAATACTTGCCATCACTTCACGCGCTGCAGCCAAAGTTCGATCGATATCTTCCTCAGTATGAGCCAAAGAAGTAAATCCGGCCTCAAACTGCGAAGGAGCAAGATAAATTCCGTGCTCCAACATTCCCCGGTGAAAGCGACTGAACTTCGTCAAATCCGACTTCTTAGCATCCTCGTAATTGTGAACCGGGCCAGCCGCAAAAAACAAGCCAAACATCCCGCTAATTTGCCCGCCCCAAACCGCGTGTCCGGCTTCCTTAGCAATTTTTAGCAATCCGTCAGACAGTTTTTTAGTAATCTTATCCAACTGTTCGTAAGTGCCGGGTTTTTGCAGCAATTCCAAAGTCTTAATCCCAGCAGTCATCGCCAAAGGATTTCCAGAAAGCGTACCCGCTTGATACATCGGCCCAGCAGGAGCCACCATCCCCATAATATCCCGCCTTCCCCCGTAAGCTCCCACCGGCAAACCGCCACCGATAACTTTACCCAAAGTCGTCAAATCCGGGGTGACACCGAATCTTTCCTGAGCTCCGCCGTAGGCGATGCGGAAACCGGTCATTACTTCATCAAAAACTAACAAAGCACCGTTATCTTTAGTAATTTCCCGCAAACCTTCGAGAAAACCTGCATCCGGGGTAATAAAACCGGCATTCCCCACCACTGGTTCGAGAATTACGCCAGCTATCTCGCCGGGATTTTCGGCAAATAAAGCTTTGACTGCTTCTAAGTCATTGTAGGGAGCGTTGAGGGTATTGGCAGTAGTGGATTTCGGGACGCCCGGAGAGTCGGGGAGGCCCAGAGTTGCGACGCCGGAACCGGCTTTTACCAAGAACATATCGGCGTGTCCGTGATAGCAGCCTTCAAATTTAATCAGTTTATCGCGTCCGGTGAAAGCTCGCATCAGCCGCAAAACGGCCATACAGGCTTCGGTGCCGGAGTTGACAAATCGCACCATTTCAATGCTGGGAACGGCATCGATGACCATTTCGGCGAGTACGTTTTCCAACAGCGATGGTGCGCCGAAACTCGTACCTTTTTCTAAAGATTCGTGCAAGGCTTTGATGACTTCCGGGTGGGCGTGACCGCAGATGGCTGGGCCCCAAGTGCCTACATAGTCAATGTATTGGTTTTCGTCCACATCCCAAATGTAGGCTCCTTTTACCCTGTCAAAGACGATGGGCTGTCCGCCTACGGATTTGAAGGCGCGGACGGGGGAACTGACGCCACCTGGCATCAACTTCTGGGCTGCGGCGAAAATTTCTTCTGATTTGGTCGTTTTCAAGGTTGTGGAAACCAATGTTTTCTCCTTAGTGAACGTCTGTTGTTGGTAGAATAATTTTATAGCCAGTTCAACATAAAGGTTAGGTCGATTCAAGGAAACTATTCTAGTAGATTTTAGGGTACAAACCAATGAGTAGCAATACTAGCTTAGGTTTTTTAGGCTTTGTCGCACTAGCACCGTGAAGCGAAGCTATCCCGTAGGGAATCGCCCTAAAATGTAATTTTTTGTAAAATAGTTCTTGACAATTTAGCCATCACTTGCTCAATCTTCTCTCTTCCTCTGCGTCCTCTGCGTTCTCTGCGGTTAATAAAAAAAACAATCTCCGACAGGAAAGCGTTAATCTATATTACCAAGTTGAAATAAAATTATGTCTACTACTGATTTATCGAATTTGAGCCGATCGATCCCAATTGAAAAGATCCGTTACGACGATCGCGGTTTAGTGCCTGCGATCGTCCAAGATTATTTGGACGGTACGGTGTTAATGATGGCCTGGATGAATCGGGAGTCCTTGCAAAAAACGCTCTCTACCGGGCAAACTTGGTTCTGGAGTCGATCGCGCGCCGAATTTTGGAACAAAGGGGCGACTTCGGGACACGTTCAAAATGTCAAAGGGCTGCGTTACGACTGCGATAGCGATGCTTTGCTAATCACTGTCGAACAAGTCGGAGATATTGCTTGTCACACGGGAGAAAGAAGTTGTTTTCACCAAGTTGATGGGGAAATTTCACCGCCGCCAGGGGATATGTTATCTCAATTATTTGCGGTAATTTGCGATCGGCGCGACAATCCTAACGAAAGTTCTTATACTTGCAAATTGTTCGAGGGCGGCGACAACAAGATTCTCAAGAAAATTGGCGAAGAGTCGGCGGAAGTTGTGATGGCTTGCAAAGATGACGACAAAGAGGGGATTGCTGGAGAAGTTGCGGATTTATTTTATCACGCTTTGGTTGCTTTGGCTCACCATCAAGTTGATTTAAGAGAAGTTTACCGCAAATTGGGCGATCGACGAAAATAAATTAGTTATTGGTTATTGGGCATTGGGCATTGGGCATTGGGAATTGGGAATTGGGCATTGGTAGCAGCAACAAATGACTAATGACTAATAACTGCTGACTAATGATTAATGACTAATGACTAATGACTAATAACTAATGACTGCTATTTTTCAACATTCGATCGAGCTTTTGCAAAATAACCACAGCCGCAATCACACTAAAAGCCAAACCCAACCAAAAATTATCCGCCGCCCATTTACCCCTATCCAAAGCCAAACCGCCCAGCGGCGGCCCGATTAAATAGCCGATCGCCCAACACTGAGAACTAACGGCCAAATACACGCCCCGCAAAGACTCCGGCGCTAAATCCACCACTAAAGCCGAAGCAAAAGGCGTATAAGCAACAGTCGCCACAGACAAAAAGCTCAAGCCTAAAACAGCTAAAAATAGATTGCCAGTGGCAGCCATTCCCGTCAAGCCGATCGCGATAAATCCCATTCCCCATAGCAGCGCAGAAATCATCAAAGCTTTCGGATGGGAAAACCGCCTCAAAGCTTTAACAATCGGCAATTGCAAAGCCACAGTTAAAAACGTGCTAAAAGCAAACAAAACGGTAATTGTACCTGTTGAAAAGCCTTTTCCCGATGTCCCCACCGCGACAAACTTGCTAAAGTACAGCGGCATTGTGGTTTGGATTTGGGAAATATATAATGTGAACAGGGTATTTACTAAAGCATAAACTAAAAGACTGCGATCGCTCAGCGCCACTATCCAGCCATTTTTTAGACTTTTTTTGCCTATATCGGCTGAATTAGCTGGTTTGTAGGTTTCGCCGATCGCGATCGCAACTACCGCAAACAGCACTAAAAACGAGATACCATCAATAATAAAGAGCGATCGATAATTACCCGTTACCTCAATCAACAAACCGCCCAAAATAATCCCAACTTGCAAACCCAAATTATCCGCCAGTCGTGTCAAAGCAAAAGCTTCCTGCCGCTGTTCGCCCTCAGTTAAATCCGCCACCATCGTCTCCGTTGGAGGCCAATACAAACCCACACCAAAACCCATCAGTAAATTGCCCGCAATTAAGTCAGCGAAATCATTAGTCGCCGCCAGTACAAAAGAAGCGGCAGCCGAAATAATTGTCGCCAGCAGTAAAGTTCGGCGCCTTCCCCAAAATTTGGAATCGCAAAAAGAACCGCCCAAAATTCTGCCGAATATTCCTGAAACTGAACCGCTACCCAAACCAATCCCAACAGCAGTAGCAGATAAACCGACGAGATCGACAAAAAATATCGGCGCGTAAAATAAAGTAAAACCGGTGCCGCTTTGGGAGAGGAATCTGCCAGCGGCAAGAATCCAGACTTGAGGGGGGAGACGGGGCAACCAAGAGGATAATTGAAATTTAGGCATATACACTTAAATTAGGAGTTATTTCTGGACGCTGAAACCTGGTTTTTTATAAAAAATACGTTACGGTGTTTAATCAGGATCAAAACCAGATGTCTTTGGTCGCAGTGCATAAGTCCTATGAGGAATTATTAATTTATTCCGTACTTTTTCGGAATTAGTATTAATTAACCGAGGTGAGGACAAACATAAGTGAGCTTAACAATTCTTCAGCGTCTGTTACAGAAAAGTTACCATTAATTTAAAAATACTTAACACGATTTGATAAAAAAGTTAGTTAAACTCTAGAAAAGGCAGAAGAAAATTTTAGAGGGTCTAATTATATGACAGCTATTACAACATCAAGAGTGGAATCAATCAAACCGCGCTGGCAAGCAATTGTCATGGTTGCTCTAATTTTCTGGCTCAGCGTTAGCCTGATTTTGGATCTAGTAATTATGCCCAGTCTCTACGTATCTGGCATGACGACATCTGCCGAGTTTGCAACTGCCGGGAATTTAATGTTCTGGGGATTCAACCGCGTTGAGTTAATCTGTGCGGGCCTGGTGGCAACGGGTTTGATGGTTTTGAGCAATTTAGTTGGTGACTTCGGCAAGCGCAGCCGCACAGCAATCTTATTATCATTGGTACTTCTGACGATCGCCCTGATTGACACCTACGCCCTGACACCCCAAATGAGCGCCTTGGGAATGCAGCTAAATCTGTTCGATTCCGCAGCAGAAGTCCCGGCTGGGATGAATCTACTGCACCAAGGCTATTTTGCCTTGGAAGCGCTGAAGTTGGCTGTCGCCGGTACGCTGCTGGGCTGGTGCTACCAAAACCAAGTTTAATCGACATAATACTCAGAGGTTGAGTGGAGAAAAAAGACTCAACCTCCAGCGGGGGGCGTGAATTCACGCCCCCCGCTAATTTTTAAAATTTTAGCGATCGTAAACACCGGATTTGATATTCATCGGCGTTAATCTGTGTTGATCTGCCCTAATCTGCGGTTCAAAAAAGAGAATTTCTTGGGCCGCAGATGACAATGGATTGACGCTGATTCACGCAGATGAAGATCAGAGAGATATAAATAATCTCCGATGCTAACTGATTTGATACAACTATACGGTCAAGTTTCCTGAACCAGCGCAAAAACGGATACTTGCGAACTCCTCCCGTGGAGAAAGCAAAATTTTAGACTCTTGTTCACCCTCCCAGATTCATCTGTAGAGTAAATCTAAAATCTAAAATCTAAAATCTAAAATCGACTGCCCTACTCGGATGCTTCCGGTAAATCTGCTTTTGGCCACAGCAAGCGCAAGCCCATTACCGCAAATCCGATCGCCGCGAGTCCCTTTACCAGTCGTTCCGGCAACACCTCTGCTGTGCTAAAGCCAATGGCCACGCCGATTAAACTCGCCAGCAGCAGCGCCGACGCCGTACCGAAAAATACAGCCCGCGGCGAGTTACAACTACTGCCCAGGGCGATCGCAGCTAATTGACTTTTGTCTCCCAATTCTGACAAAAACACTGTAATAAAACTGATGCCCAAAAGTTGCCAGTCCATGTTTTTTTAGTTTTTAGTTAGGTATTGTAGAAATCTAGGACTTACCGACAAGGCAGACAGTTAACCCAGCACTTCCCACAGCAGAACCGCCGAAATCGCCAGTAAAATCACTCCGGCTGCTCTCTCCAAAGTTCTCGGAGCAATCCGACTAGCCAGCCACCTTCCCAGCAACACCCCCAGCAAACTGGTTGCTATCAAAGCCGAACCCGCACCTGCAAAAACGATCCAAGGATTTCGAGATTCAGCCGTCATCAGCAAAATCGCGAGCTGAGTTTTGTCTCCAATTTCAGCTAAAAAAATAGTTGCAAAAGTCGAAGCAAAAATTGCCCAGTGCTTGGGCTTCAGTTTCTTTTGTTCTTGACAAATATCGGGATTTACAGTCACTGAGAGTTCAGCGGGCTCCGGGGTTAAAGCAGCACAAATCTCAGTAACCTCTTTTATTTGTAGTTGTACCTGTTGTGGCAAATCATAATTGAGGTTTACTGAGTCAGAAGCAGACAAGCTTGGCGGAACAGAATCAAGTTTCACGGGCAATGAGTGCTAAACGCTATTTATTTTTGACTTGTACTTTTGATTCTAACTCTCTCTGTGGCTGGTTTTAGCAAACCAGGGTCAATCGATTTTAGATTTTAGATTTTAGATTTTAGATTAAAGAATTGAAGCATTAACCCCACGGATAAATTCGGGGGGCAAGTTTTATCGGATACAGGTTTTTTATTCCTCCAGGGATGAATCCGGGGGCTTGTATCCTAGATGCTTTCGGTCATCTTTTTCCCCGGAGATTTCAGCAACTCATTCCTGAAACACCTCACCGCGCCCAAAAAGGGATACAAGCCCCCAGATTAATCTGTCGAGTCAATCTAAAATCTAAAATCTAAAATCTAAAATCTAAAATTGACTGACTGACTGGTTCATGTGCCGTAAGTTCGATCGCCCGCATCTCCCAAACCAGGTACAATAAAGCCCTGTTCGTTGACTATTTCGTCGATCGTTGCCGTGTAAATCATCAAACTCGGGTACTCTGCACTCAGCCTCTTCAAAGCCGGAGGAGCAGCCACCACAGAGATAATCCGAATCAAGCTCGGATCAATTCCCCGTGCAGTCAATTCCTGCATAGTCGCTATAATCGTCCCGCCAGTCGCCAGCATCGGCTCGCTAATTATCACCCGCGTTTGCGGGATAAACTGCGCCGGCAATTTGTTCAAATAACAAGTCGGTTCCAGCGTCTCCTCATTTCTTGCCATGCCGAGGTGGTAAACCGAAGCCAGCGGTACAACCGTCTGAATTCCTTCGAGCAGCGCCAAACCCGCCCGCAAAATCGGTACCACAACTAACGGAGCTTCCGGGTTGATAAAAGCCGCCGGACATTCGCCCAAAGGAGTCTGCACCGTTGTTTCCACTGTCGGCAGCCATTCTCGAATCGCCTCGTAAGCCAGCCACCTTCCCAATTCTGTCATCGCAGAACGAAAAAGTACCGAGGGGGTGGCGGCGTCGCGGGCAACAGCCAGCCAGTGTTTAATTAATGGATGCGGAGGAACGTAAACGCGCAGTTGCAGGGACATTAGGAAATTGGGGAGATTGCTAGGTTTGAGGGATTTTATGCGGTGCGATCGATCTTCTTCGAGGGCTTCGCCAACCCGCGATTGATCGCTCTGTGCAACTTATCACATCCTTGAGGGCGCATACAAGCCAGAGATTGAGAATCGACCGAAGAGCACTATTTTTAAGATTGCCATCACAGGCTCAAACCCCCGCCGGACTGCCGGACTATTGCGACAACCACCAGCCGTCGGTTAGAACTGACATCTTGCACCATTATTAATAAGCCTTTCACGGGCGGGCTCTATGCCCACCCCACAAGAAAACTCACTCTTTGTGGAACAGGCATCTTGCCTGTTCTTGAGAATTGTGCAACATATGAGTTAGAACCCGTTTGCCGATCGACCTCCATTAGCTTATTGAAATATTTTTCCAATAGTATTGACATTAATTAGCAACAAGGATATAGTGATTTTTAGTGTTCTCCTCTCAAAGGATCGGCAGACGGGGGCAGTCGGCAATGGTAGACTGTTCCCGCATTTTTTTGGGAAGCAGGGGCATCGGGCGTTGGGCATCGGGCATTGGGCATCGGGCATTGGGCATCGGGCATTGGGCATCGGGCATTGGGCATCGGGCATTGGGCATCGGGCATTGTCGAACTTCGGTCTTCCTGACATCCGCTACAGCCGCTACATAATCCGTTGCCGAACTTCTTGCTTCTGGAGCGATCGACTGTAAAATCATAGAAATATTAAGATTTTTAACCGAATGTCAGCTCCTACCCAATCCCAGTTATTTTCTCCCAACTCCCGCCCAACAGAGCAAGAGTTTGATGTAATTGTCATCGGTTCCGGCATTGGTGGACTGGTGACAGCCACCCAGCTAGCCGCTAAGAAAGCCAAAGTTTTAGTGCTCGAAAGCTATACAATTCCGGGGGGTAGCGCGGGATATTTCGATCGAGAAGGCTACAGATTCGATGTCGGCGCTTCTATGATTTTTGGTTTCGGACAGCGCGGCACCACCAACCTCCTCACCCGCGCCCTGAAAGCAGTCAACGTCACCTTAGAAACCATTCCCGACCCCGTACAGCTTCACTATCACTTACCCAGCGGCTTGGAACTTGAAGTTCCCCAAGCTTATGACAAATACTTGCAAGAATTAACTGACAGGTTCCCTCACGAACGCGAAGGAATCCACAAATTTTACGGCGAATGTTGGAGCGTCTTCAACTGCCTCAACGGCATGGAATTGCTATCTCTAGAAGAACCTGGATATCTCGTTCGAGTCTTTTTTCAGAATCCTTTAGCCTGTTTGGGATTAGTAAAATATCTGCCTCAAAATACTGGCGACATTGCGCGGCGCTACATAAAAGACCCTACTTTGCTGAAATTTATCGACATGGAATGCTACTACTGGTCTGTAGTACCTGCCGATTTGACCCCGATGATTAATGCCGGAATGGTATTTTCCGACAGACATTATGGTGGCATAAATTATCCTAAAGGCGGAGTCGGTCAAATCGCCCAAAAGTTAGTAGAAGGATTAGAAAAATGCGGCGGAAAAATTCAATATAAAGCTAAGGCTAAAAAAATTATCACAGAAAACGGCCGCGCTGTCGGAGTCGAGCTAGCAACCGGCGAAGTTTACCGGGCAAAGCGCATAGTTTCTAACGCCACGCGGTGGGATACTTTTGAGAAATTGCTGCCGGCAGAAGAGATGCCCGCTAGCGAGAAGAAATGGCAGCAGCGCTATCAAAAAGCCCCCAGTTTCTTGAGTTTGCATTTGGGAGTGGAAGCAAGCGTAATCCCTGCTGGTAGCGCCTGCCACCACATTTTGTTAGAAGAGTGGGACAAAATGGAAGCGCCGGAGGGAACAGTTTTAGTGTCAATTCCGACCGTACTCGACCCGGATTTAGCTCCCGCAGGATATCACATCGTTCACGCTTTTACTTCGAGTTGGATGGAAGAGTGGGAAGGACTTTCGCAGCAGGAATATGAGGATAAAAAAGAAGAGGCGGCAGGGAGAATTATTGAAAGATTAGAAAAGATTTTTCCCGGTTTAGACGCCGGTTTGGATTATATGGAAGTTGGGACAGCGCGTTCTCACCGCCGCTTTTTGGGGCGCGAAGATGGAACTTACGGGCCGATTCCGCGACAGAAGCTAATGGGTTTGCTGGGAATGCCGTTTAATCGAACTTCTATGCCTGGTTTGTATTGTGTGGGCGACAGTACGTTTCCCGGACAGGGTTTAAATGCGGTGGCGTTTTCTGGGTTTGCTTGCGCGCACCGAATAGCGGTTGATTTGGGTTTTTAGTGGTAATGGTAGGGTGCGTCAATCGATTTTAGATTTTAGATTTTAGATTTTAGATTGACTTGCGCGAGATAAATGCGGGGGGCTTGAGGATTTTCGATTTTCGATTTTGGATTGATTCCACGGATAAATCACGTGGTGGGTACCACCTTTGAAATTCGTGGTCAGATTGTTCGCTTGAAATACGACATAAAATGTGAGGCTCCGGGGCAGCCTACAAAAAGACTAAAAACCCGGTTTCTGGGGAGAAACCGGGTTTTTAACCTCAAAATTGGTGTTTTCCATTCTTGTTAATGAGTTTACTGGTCGTAGCTGCCGCCGACGCCGATTTGGGTATTGTAGATTTTCGCATCTGTGATGGTCATATCTTCCATTGAGGCGCCGGATACGTCAGCGGTGTTAATGATTGCTGCGGTCAGATCTGCCCGATCGAGGTCTGCGTCATTTAAACTGGCATTAGTCAGGAAAACTGCGGTTAAGTTAGCACCCGTCAAGTTAGCACCCGTCAAGTCAGCACCTTCGAGGTTGGCCTGAGATAGGTTTGCTCCTTGCAAATTTGCTTCTCTCAAATCAGCACCAATTAAATGAGTTCCCCTTAAATCTGCTCCAGACAAGTCGCACTTAAAACATTGCCCGGTTGACAATAACTGTTCGACGTGAACGGGATTTTCAGCGCGAGCCGGGCCAGCCAATAGTAGGGGAGTAATTAAAAAAGTAGCGGCTAATAGATTGCGTTTCATAATCCTTTTTTCCTCACCAGACTCTGTATTTAACTTCTTGTGTTGATATCTACAATCTTACCACGGTTGTTTTCGCAAGTTGCGATCTAATTCACAGATGGGCTGTGATATCGATTGCCCTCAACAACGCATAGATGGTCTCGACAAGCTAGCAAAACATAATTTCGCAAAACTTAACACTGCCGAACTTTATAAAGTGCACTTTTGTAGTAACCTTTTCTAGGTTAGCTAATATAGCCAACCGATGTGTCTTTCTGAAGATGGAGATAATTCGCAATACGAGGGATGATTTTAGGGATGATCCTATCGCAAAAAGTTTACATAAAATACTTTGTTTTTAATAAAAGTGTCACGAGACTGAAAAATTAATTTAAAATAAAGATAAGCTTATACCTTTATAGGTAGAGGAAAAGCAGTCACTGGCTTGATCCCCAGTCCAATCTCGGCTGCATTTTTAACAATAAATTTTAATTAGGTCTCAGCAGCGCCGTAAAAATCCACCTAGTGCTTGGAAATCAGCACTTTTTTGGAATGTCGCAGAGTCCACGCGATCGCAAAACTCAATTAAATATGCTCAAAAACGATTCATCCAAGTATCTGCCAACCTTAGCTCAAGTAATAGACCGCTACCCCTTGACAGTGGCGCCCGATACCCCACTAGCAGACGTAATTACCCTGATGGGCCAACGACGCCCAAGTTGCTCTCTAAACGCAGAGATTCCACCAACCGATATCTATCAGCAACTAACAGAAATCGCAAATCTCCCCACTAAGAGTGCATTCAGAGACGCGACAGGTGTCTGCGTCTTTGTCGTGGAAAAATCACTCTTAAAATTATCCTCGCACTCTGATCCACATTCTCAATTGCAAGGAATCTTCACAGAAAGGGATCTTGTCGATTTGATTGCCTCGGGCAAAAACTTAAAAGGTGTCACCATCGCACAAGTGATGAGGCAGCCGACAGCAACTCTGACAAAATCCGAGACTCAAGACATTTTCAGCGCCCTAATTCTGCTGGGGCAACGAAGAATTAAGCATTTGCCAATATTGGATAGTGAAGGTCAACTATTAGGAGTAATTACGCCGGAAAGCATTCGCCAAGCCATGCTCAAACCGGCAAATATCTTAAAAATGCGGCGCGTGAAAGAAGTAATGACCGCACAAGTCATTCAAGCGCCTCGCTCCGCGTCAGTTAGGAGTTTAGCCGAGTTGATGGCGCAGCACCGCGTTAGCTGCGTAGTAATTACGGAATCAACAGAATTATCGAGGGATTTACCGTTCCCAATTCCAGTAGGTATAGTCACAGAACGGGATATTGTCGAATTTCAAGCTTTAGATATAGATTTGTCGCAAACGATCGCCCAAACTGTGATGAGTACCCCCTTATTTAGCCTCAAGCAAGAAGACTCGCTGTGGGTAGCTCATCAGGAAATGCACCAGCGTTTAGTCCGTAGGTTGGTAGTAACGGGGGAACAGGGAGAACTCCTGGGAATAGTTACTCAAACCAACATACTGCGCGTACTTGACCCGATGGAAATGTCCGGGGCGATCGATGTTCTGCACGATTCAGTGACAGAAAGAACTAGGGAATTGCAACAAGCGATCGCCTCCCTCAGCTTGACTAACGCCAGACTAGAAAGCGAAATTGCTATCCGCGTTAGGGCCGAGGCCAGACTCCACCTTTTAGAATCTGCTGTAGTGAACGCTAACGACGCAATCGTGATTATGGATGCCGGAGACAGCGATATCTCCGACCCCACCATCATCTATGCCAACGAAGCTTTTACCCAAATGACGGGCTACCTACCCGAAGAAATCATTGGACAAACCCCCAGTTGCTTGCGCGGCCCAGAAAGCGACCCCACCCAAGTCGCTAAAATTCGCCGTGCTTTCTCTCGCCGAGAACCCCTACGCCTGGAATTGATTAACTACCGCAAAGACGGTTCAACTTATTGGGTGGAACTCAACAGTGTACCCATTGCCGATACCTCCGGGAACGTTACCAACTGGGTGTCTGTGCAGCGAGATATTACCGATCGCAAGCGCATGGAACAAGCATTTTTTGAAGAAAAAGAACTCGCTCAGGTAACACTACAATCGATCGGCGATGCCGTCATTACTACTGACGCCGACGGCTGCATTTCCACCCTGAATCCAGTTGCCGAAACACTCACGGGTTGGTCTACATTGGAAGCTAAAGGTTTGCCCCTCGCCAGGGTGCTGAGAATAGTTGACGAAACTACCAGGCTGCCGATCGAAAATATCGCCGAAATCGCTTTGTCCGAAGGTCGGATTGTTGACCAAGGGCGCAACAATTTGCTGATTGCCCACAACAACAGCGAATTTGCGATCGACCACTGCGTCGCCCCCATCCACGCTAGCAGCGGCGAAATTGTCGGCGCCGTCGTTGTGTTCCGAGATGTCACACAAGTGCGAACTCAAGCGCGGCAACTCACCTGGCAGGCAACTCATGACCCCCTGACGCAATTAGTCAACCGCCGGGAATTTGAGTACCAGCTAGAGCACGCCCTACACGGCGCTCAAGGTTACGGGCAAGAACACGTGATGCTTTACCTGGATCTCGATCGCTTCAAAATAGTTAACGATACCTGCGGTCATGCGGCAGGGGACGAACTGCTGCGCCAAGTCAGCCAGCTATTTAAAAGCAATATCCGCAAAACCGATATTTTGGCGCGTTTGGGTGGCGATGAATTTGCCGTACTCCTGTACCATTGTCCCGTCGAACGAGGATTGAATGTTGCAGAATCGCTGCTGCGAAGCATTCAACGATTCCGCTTTGCGTGGCAGGATAAAACTTTTGCGATCGGCGTCAGTATCGGTTTGGTAGCAATCAATCCCAAAACAGCCTCGACATCTGCGATTTTGAGCGCGGTCGATATGGCTTGCTACGCTGCTAAAAATAAAGGTCGCAACCGGGTACAGGTTTATCAAGCCGGCGATCAAGAATTAATCAAACAGCATGGCGAAACCGAGTGGGTGGTGCAAATTCATCAAGCTTTAGAAGAGAATCGCTTTTGCTTGTACTCTCAGCCGATCGTACCTTTGCTCAACTCTCCAACCACCGGAACCCACTGCGAAATCCTCCTGCGCCTCCAGTTGGAAACTGGTGAGTTGGTGTCGCCGATGGCGTTTATTCCGGCAGCCGAACGCTACAACTTGATGCACGCGATCGACCGCTGGGTAATTAGCACTTTATTTAGCCATTTATCTAAAATTTTCACGGCCAATTTATTAGTCCAAAACCCTGGGGTAGACAGCGATAAAATAGTTACCTTCCCTGCTTGCTCTCTTTCTGAGCTGCAATCGTCATTTGGCAAATATCCCAACCTTTATTCCATCAACCTTTCTGGGGACAGCCTCAACGAAGAAAAGTTTATCGAGTTTATTCAGGAGCAGTTTTCTATCCATCAAATACCGCCGCAAATAATTTGTTTTGAAATTACCGAAACCGTTGCCATTGGTAATCTCAGTAAGGCAGCCAGCTTGATTTGGCAACTCAAAGAACTAGGCTGCCAGTTTGCCTTGGACGACTTCGGCAGCGGGATGTCTTCCTTTGCTTACCTAAAAAACTTGCCGGTTGATTATCTCAAAATAGACGGCAATTTTATTAAGCATATTGTAGACAATCCTATTGATGTCGCTATGGTGGAAGCTATTACCAAAATCGCTCACGTCATGGGAATTAAAACTATTGCCGAGTATGTTGAAAATCAAACGATTATGGATAAACTCAATGAACTTGGGGTAGATTACGCTCAAGGTTATCATTTGGGAAAGCCTCAACCTTGTAACTTCACATCTCCTATTTTAGAGGAATTTTTGGGGGAGTTTCCTGTTAATTCTTTGGCTTTTGAGGCTAAGCTGGCTTGTTGAAGAAGGATGTGGGGCAACGATCAAGCCATAGGATTTAACCAATTTAAGGGAGAGATGTTGAGGGAACAAGGAAAAGGGAGATGTTAAGTGGTGATCTCAATTCCCCATTCCCCCTTTTTCCATTACCCATTACCTTCTACAATTGTTTCCGCTGCTTCAATGTACTGACTGTCTAACAGAAAAGCACCTTTTTCAAAGCGAATTCCCCAATAATTGCCGGGACGGCGATCGATCACAATGCCTTCAGCGCCGATCGCAATTAAATTCGCAGGCCGCAGCATCGGCATCGGTTCGGCAGTTTTGACGTAAGGCGGCATCGCCACAACTCTGACTTTTTGACCGATGGTAAATTCTTTTTCCATGATTTTATTTCCTAAAAAAACACAGCGATAAAGGAATTTCAACAAGAAATGTTTCTGTTTAATTGATTGATTGATTAGGGATGGATAATAAAATGGGAAATCATGGATCATTATCAAGGGAATTACGGCTAAATTATTGATATTTTAGGCTTCCATCTTCGTTATATTCAAGTTCATGATATTTTCCCCCTAACCCTAAGTCATGAATACATCGTTGGTAGTTTTTGGCTCCCATATCGAAAGGGTTAGTCCTGTTCAATCTGGCCCATTCCGCTATCCTTAGCTGGTTAGTTACCCCTGAAGCATCGGCTACGGTTTTGACAATCCAATCAAACATTTTTTTCCTCTAAGCTGTCTCTCACTCTACATCTCTATATTAGCTATATATTCGCCTATGGCAATTAAACATTTTTTTCCTCTAAGCTGTCTCTCACCCCTAACTCGGACGATCGCCCGTAACACCCCTGACCGATCGCGCTACAATTGTCAATCGGGATGAAAATGGCTGATTAGGAAAGTAGAGGAGTAGGTGTTATGGCTACAAGTCGTCGCATTGAGCGTGTAGCTTCAATGATTAAACGGGAAGTCAGCCTGATGTTGCTGAATGGAATCAAGGACGACCGGGTAGGTGCCGGTATGGTTAGCGTTACCGACGTAATTGTTTCTGGAGACCTTCAGCATACAAAAATTTTTGTCAGCATCTACGGTACTGATGAGGCGAAGGCTGAAACTATGGAAGGGTTGAAATCTGCTACTAGCTACGTCCGCAACCAGTTGGGCCAACGATTGCAACTGCGCCGGACGCCGGAGGTGATTTTTCTGGAAGACCGTTCTTTGGAACGGGGCGATAAAATGTTGATACTGCTGAATCAGCTTTCTGCCGATCGCAAACCGGGTATGTTTGATGACGAAGAATTGGCCGATGGCAATGAAAATGATGATGATTTAGAAGCAGACGAGGATTAGGTCTGAAGGTAGTCAACAACCCAAAGTCAACAGTCAACAGTCAACAGTCAACAGTCAACAAACAATTCCTAATTTCCCATGATTGACAATCTTTCCTTACCCGAACTGGTGGCCCAGATGTTCGTGGTGCGCGCTTCTGGCTGCTTGTTCGACCACCAAATTCGCTATCCCGAATGGGAACCAACTGCTAGCAAACTCCGCTATTATCTGGAAAAGTTGGGCGTCGCTGGGGTGATTTTGGTCGGGGGAAGTGCTGCGGAGTTGGCAGTTCGATCGCACCAATTGCAGTCTTGGGCTAAGTTTCCGCTACTGCTGGCTGCTGATATTGAAGAAGGTGTCGGCCAGCGGTTCGCGGGGGCGACTTGGTTCGGGCCGCCGATGGCAATTGCTGAAATTGCGCGGCACGATGCAGGTAAAGCCGATCGATATGCTGAACAAATGGGCGCTGTCACTGCGATCGAAGCTAGGGCGATCGGTCTAAATTGGATTCTCGCACCAGTGGTGGATGTTAACAACAATCCCGACAATCCTGTGATTAACGTCCGCGCTTTTGGAGAAACACCGGAAATTGTCGGGAAATTAGCCGCTGCTTTTATTCGAGGTGCAGGTGAACACCCGGTTTTGACTACAGCTAAGCATTTTCCCGGTCACGGCGACACGGCGGTTGATTCTCACTTGGAATTGCCGGTTTTGCCACATTCCCCAGCGAGATTGGCCCAGGTTGAATTGCCTCCTTTTGTCGAGGCGATGGCTGCTGGGGTCGATGCTGTGATGAGTGCTCACTTGCTGATTCCGGCTTGGGATGCGGAGTTTCCTGCTACTCTTTCTCGCAAGATTTTGATCGGGAAGCTGCGAGAAGAGTTGGGATTTGAAGGTTTAATTGTGACGGATGCTTTGGTGATGGGTGCGATCGCCAATAAGTACGGCGCTAATGAAGCTGCTGTTTTGGCTGCTGAGGCTGGTGCTGATGTTTTGCTGATGCCGCTTGACCCGGAAGCGGCGATTCTCGCGGTCTGCGAAGCTGTCACTCAAGGGCGGATTTCAATATCACAAATTAAGGAATCTGTCAAGCGCATTTGGAAAGCGAAAATAAAGGTGGGTATGTTGATTTCTGACCCCCCCCAACCCCCCCTTAGCAAGGGGGGGAGCAAGAATCTAGAATCCCTGGAGTCGATCGACTTAAGTTTGCTGGCAAACCCACAGGCAAGGGCAACTGCTGCCGATATTTTGCGAGATTCTTTGAAATTTGGTGGCAATCTACCTTTGCAGGTTGCAAAACCCCCAGAAAACCAGCTTTTGCGGAATTTGATTGTTGTAGATGATGTTTTGGGGTGCGAGTTTTTGGGCAACCACACTCCGGCGATCGCCCTTCCCGAACAGTTTGGTTACGAATTGCAACTGATTGACGATCGCACAGGGGCGATCGCTGATAATACAGGTGCAGAGCATTTTTATCCGACACTGCTGCAAATTTTCATTCGCGGCAATTGCTTCCGAGGCAGTGCTGGTTTGACCGAAGCAGCTCAAGATTGGTTTAAGAAATTATTAAAAACTGGAGAACTGCAAGCTGTGTTAATTTACGGCAGTCCCTACGTTTTAGAGCAATTTTTGCCACACTTGCCTCCGAGTATTCCTTATGTATTTTGTTATGGGCAAATGTCGGCCGCGCAATCTCTCGTTCTAGAAGTGCTATTCGGCATTGACGGGACTGGTAGTGCTTGAGTTGCCGGACTCCTAAATCTTCCCTTTGTTGTTTCCGTCAGGACTTAAATTCATCAACCCGGTTTCTCGCAAGAAATGTTGCCTTTGGTGGCAAAGCATCGAGAAACCGGGAATCCGATGCGGGCTCCTAAGTTCTGAATTGAACTTTCCAGCAGATCCGCTTCCTCGTCAGGAAAATGTGCTGTTTATCAATATCCTAAGACTGATCTCATCACTTACTGATGATTCGTATAATTTATTTTTATTTACGGCAGTGAATTGTATAGCTGGATACGGACAAAATTTAACTTCCATATTCGTAAGTTTGGACTATATTATTACCAGGGCCATAAAACTTTTTAGTAAAACATTGAGGGCGCATTATGATTCACTCCACTATTCCCCAAATCCAATACTCTTTAGATGTCATCCAAGATGAAGCGCGTCACCTCGTCCACGAGGGCGTACTGAGCCGCCAACAGCCTATATACACGCTTTGCCAATTCATTCCGCCCCGGGAATGGGCTTGTGTAGAGTGCGAATTAGAAAAATGCGACTTCTTGCTGCGCGATCGCATTGCCGACCTGATAGGTTCTGAAAAATGGGACAATGACTAAATTTTGGTTCTCTTAAATTAAGTTGGCAAGTAAACTCCGGCTGTGTTAAAGATTCTTGATTCTTTAGTACTGGGAATTTTCGGCGCGCAAATTTTCCAACTCGGCCCTCAGCGCTGCCATATGTGCAGTTAATTCTTGAATCTCTAGCTTTACGTTAGGCTGTACAACCGAATCGGGAGGAGCATCAGTCGCTGCATCTGATTGCTGGGGCGAGACAGATTCATTGTCTGCATTCTCCCGATCGCCCGGTTGAGAGAAAATAGTATCTACAAAATTCCGGGCTTCTCGCTCTGTCATTTCTCCTTTTTCGAGCAGCTCATCGGCTAGCTGGCCAAAATCTGACTTCAGTTTGTCAAGATTTTCTTCTCGCTTCAGAGGATCTTGCAATGTCTCAATTAAAAAGGAAGTTGCACCTAAAGTTAGGTGAAATCCTGTTTGCAGCATTTGAGGCAGGTTGTCGGGATTCATCTAAAAATGCCGCTAGAACGTTTTTCTGAGTTTTTAGTTCGCTAGTTGCTCCCAAGTCGGGGCGTAAAGCCGCTTCTTAGCGCGAAGATGCTGGCGTTGTGGGTCGCGATCGCCCCGATTCAGGAAATATCAGCTTTTGGGGGGACGTTTTACCATTGTGCCAATACTAATCGTATCATTACTGCGTAAATTAATAAATGTCAAGTGTAAACTTTTGTAACTACGAATCGAGACTTTCCAACAGGAAGGCTCAGTCTATTTTAGATTTTAGATTTTAGATTGAACAGGACTTAGGCACTGCGACTAAAAAAAACCTGGTGGCTGATTACCCGTGCGTAAATCCTGTTCAAGCCCATTAAGGATACAGCGCCTCACCGGTGGAGGGGTCAAATATAAATAGTCGATCAAAGTCAAGCTGTACCGTCAGCCGATCGCCCGATCGCAAGCGAACACTCGCAGGTATTTGTAACTGTACAGTAGTTTCAGCGCTCAGCAAAGGCAAACTCGCCCGAATTAAAGTTTCTCGCCCCAGAGGTTCCACTACTTTTACCTCTACATCAAGAGGGACTTTTTCTAAAGCCCAAACATCGGTTTTCAAATCATCATCATCATCTTCTACTGTTTGTGGCGTAAAGATTTCTATATTTTCTGGACGGATGCCCAAATCAAATCCTTGTCCTTCTCTCGCCTGCAATTTTTTCTGAATCGAGGGCGGACAGACTAAAGATTGATCTCCTATTTGAAAGGATTCGTTAGTATAAATAGCCGGCAAAATGTTCATGGTGGGATTGCCTAAAAAGGTGGCCACCATGCGGTTAGCTGGTTTGGCGTAAATGCTTTGCGGGTCTCCAATTTGTTGAATCTTTCCCCCATTTAAGACTACAATCTTATCAGCTAAAGTCATCGCTTCCACTTGGTCGTGGGTGACGTAAATTGTGGTAATTCCCAGCCGTTGATGCAGTTGTTTGAGCTCGGCTCTAGTGTCATCTCGCAGTTGAGCGTCGAGGTTAGAAAGCGGTTCATCTAAAAGAAACACTTTCGGTTCGCGGGCGATCGCCCTTCCCAGTGCTACCCGCTGCTGCTGTCCGCCTGATAGCTGTTTGGGCTTACGCTTGAGAAGGTGGTCGATCGAGAGCGATCGGGCTACTGTTTCGACTCGTTCTTGAATTTTAGTCGGGTCCACATTCCGCATCCGCAATCCAAATGCCAAGTTTTCTGCGACAGTCATGTGCGGGTAAAGCGCGTAATTTTGAAACACCATTGCTACATCCCGCTGTCTCGCCGGAATGTTGTTAACTAAATTATCTCCGATGTAAAGATTGCCGGAAGTGGCGGTTTCTAAACCTGCAATTGTCCGCATAATTGTCGATTTCCCGCAGCCGGAGGGCCCGACTAATACCCAAAATTCCCCGTCCGGGATTTTGAAGCTGATGTTTTCGATCGCGGTGACGTTTTGGTAGCGTCGGGTAATATTTTCTAAGCGAACATTTGCCATTTTTTAATTGTAATTGGTAATTGATAATTAGTGCTTTTTACCTTCAGCCTTCAGGGTTCAGAAAACTGTTCTAATTCTAAAATTGTGCGGTCTAATTCTTCAACTATAGGCGTTAACTCAGCTTGGCGGAATGCTTCTACTAAAGAACGATAATACCAGAGAGAACCGTCTTTGCCACCTTTGAAGCGTTCCCAAACAGTATCTCCTAATTGACGGGAATCTTTCAGGATAGATCGAGCATTATAAAGTTTATCAGCAGCCGAGACTAATCTGACCGAGGCAGAAGCTGTAGAAATGCGATCGATATAAGCTTGTTTTCGCTGTCGCCAAGGGGGTTTCGGCGTCTCGTCACTGTCGGTACACCCGTCTACAATCGCTGTGACAGTATCCCCAAAGCGGCGACGGATGGCTTCGCGGGTGGTGGCGCCGCCTTGATCTTCGATCGCATCGTGAAGCAAAGCTGCGATCGCCTCATCTTCATTTGCCCCATATTCTAAAGCTATACTAGCAGTGCCCAACAAATGGGCAATGTAGGGAACGCCGGAACCTTTGCGAACTTGGGTAGCGTGCAATTCGGCGGCATAGGTGAGGGCTTCAGAAAAACGGTTTGAGAGAATCATGAAAGTCACCTTTCTGAATTGCTATGATATATAAATTGTCGGGCTAAGTGGAAAAGACAAAATCTACCACGTTCAATCATGTCATCGAATGCGATCGAGAGCGATCGCTTGTAAACTTATAATCGTTAAACAGAGGTTGCGAGCATGACAGCTACTATAATTATACCAAAAAATGCCGACCAAAACTCAGAGCCAGAATTACCGCAAAAATCCGAAAATATAGCAGAAATTCCGCCAAAATCTGAGCCTAAAAAAGTCATATCTCTTGAAGATTTTTTAGTCAGACCTGCTGATAGAATGGAATGGGTTGACGGCAACTTAGTGGAGAAAACAGGAATGACATTCAAGCATGGTCTCGCTCAATCTAAATTAGCCCGTTACTGGGGAAATTACAAAGACTCCAGCGGACAGGGAGGAGAAGTTCTCACCGAAATACTTTGCCGCACTAACAAACAGGGTCGCCGTCCCGATGTTGCTTACATCACTCCTGAATTGTTGCCACAATCCGGCAATTTTACAGCATTTTCCCAAAGTTTTCCTTTGATAGCGGAAGTTGCTTCCCCCGAAGATAGCGGCGAAGAGTTATTCGCAAAAGCTCAAGAATATTTGGAATCGGGATGTTTAGAAGTTTGGTTGTTGTTTCCTGAAGCTAGATTAATATTTGTGAATGTAGGGCAACGCTGGCGGTTGTTTAATGCCGATGAAGTTGTTAATACTCAAAGTGTGCTTGCAGGTTTTAGCGTAGCTGTGAGTGAATTGTTGGCTTGAGGTATTTGTTAAACTAATTTATTAAAACCATAAAAAGAGAAACTCACGGTGAGAAATTTTAGCTTAAGACTGGGTTTAATGAGAATGTGGGAACGCTCAAATCGAGTTTAAGCTCGACCTACAGGTAACTTTGAAGTATTGATACAATTAATATCTGATTAGGGGACTGCGGCATAGACTGAAAAGGGCTGGACCTAAAGGGTAAGCAGATTCATCCCACGACTAAAAGCCCAGGGCTTTCTTTGGGATTTTCTGTAAACGGTAGTCTTCGATGGGAATTGGGTTGAGAGATTGTTGGTGGAGTGCGATCGCCTTTAAATTTGAGCCAGAACGATCGCCCGATTTACTAAAAAAAACCCTCGGCCAACAGATCGCCCGCTGATCACAACCTCCGGGCAACTCCACCAACCAACGGCACATCAACCAACTCAGCGATTGTTGCACTTGCGTCAGAAAGAGAAAACCACTGGCAACTTGCTAATGGGACTGCTGGTTGGAGGTACGACATTAATTGTTAGCGTCGGTGTCTAGCCAGGAATTTAAGCGCCTTGAAAGCTTTACCAAGGTGGATTGAATATCAAGCTAGCAATTCCTCAAAGTCTATTTTATAGAGAAGCTACTACCATGTCTCTGCCAAACTCATCCCTGAATCTATTTAAACTTAAGCGCAAACTTTCCCTGCGATCGCTCTTGATAGTCCCGTTTGTACTACAAATCTTCGTAGCAGTTGGACTAACGGGATATATTTCCCTGCGGAATGGACAGAAGGCAGTCAATGATGTTGCCAGTCAGTTACGACAAGAGATGAGCTATCGCCTCAACCTGCAAGTTCTAAACTATTTAGAAAAACCTTATATTGCCGGACAAGTGATCGTAGTTGCGGCCCAAGAGGGTCAGCTTGATTTAACAGATTTCACCAAACTGGAACGAACTTTGTGGCGGTTAGTCAGCCAAAATACCCTCGAAGACGTGCAAATTGGTTTAGAGGATGGCACGAGTATTGCCCTAGATACAACAATCAATGACGGCATCGTTTCTCGCCTCAGTGACAAAGCGCGTCTACCTCAACGCCGATTCTACAAACTTGATAATCAAGGTCAACGGGTCGCATTGCTCAAAACTCAGGCAGAGTTTGACCCTCGGACTCGACCTTGGTATCAAGTTGTACAGCAAGCTGGAAAACCAGCCTGGACATCTGTGCCCTACGTCAGCAGTTCGTATAAATCGGCTACGCTGGCTCTATCCCAGCCGATTTACAATCGCTATGGAACGTTACTAGGGGTGGAAAAAAGCACCTTTCGACTCGACAAGATTCATCGTTTTCTGAGCGAGTTGAAGGTGGGTCAAACGGGACAAACGTTTATCGTCGATCGAGCAGGCAATCAGATTGCCAGTTCAACGATCAAACAGCCTTACATTATCGATCTTAAAAAAGAGGAGTTGCAACAAATTCCTGCCGTCAAGTCTGAAAGTTCTGTAATTCGTGCCACAGCGCAAGCTATCCTCGATCGATTTGGCAACTTCAACGCTATTGCACAGAGTCAACAGCTTGATTTTATGCTGGCAAACCAACGGCAGTTCGTGCAGGTTTCCGCCATTCGAGACGAACGAGGTATCGATTGGTTCAGCGTTGTTGTGGTGCCTGAATCAGATTTCATGGCACAAATCAATGCCAATACTCGTACTACAATTTTGCTGTGTCTAGGGGCTTTGGTAGTGACGACTATACTGGGTCTTTTTACTTCGCGTTGGATTATCAAACCGATTTTGCAGCTACAAAAAGCCAGTCAGGCGATTAGTTCGGGACAGTTGGATCAAACACTTCAGGTGCAAGGTATTAGTGAATTAGAATCGCTGGCAGATTCCTTTAATCAGATGGCGGGTCAACTCAAAACCTCCTTTATCGAACTGGAAAGCCGTGTCGAGGAACGCACCGCAGAACTGAAAGAAGCAAAACTTGTAGCCGATGGCGCAAACCAAGCAAAAAGCGAATTTCTTGCCAACATGAGCCACGAACTCCGCACTCCCCTCAACGGTATTTTGGGCTATGCTCAAATCCTCAACCGCAGCAGCGCATTGCCAGCGAAAGAACGTCATGGGGTAGAAATCATTCACCAGTGTGGTTCTCATTTGCTGACGCTGATTAACGATGTGTTGGACTTGTCCAAAATTGAAGCCGGTAAATTAGAACTCGCACCTCAAGCGATTCACTTTCCCTCATTCATCCAAGGTGTCGCTGAAATCTGCCGCATTCGTGCCGACCAAAAAAACATTGACTTCGTTTACGATCCCGATCCACATTTGCCTGAAGGGATTTTTGCCGATGAAAAACGGCTACGTCAGGTGTTACTCAACTTGGTGGGAAATGCAATTAAATTCACCGACAAAGGTTCTGTCACGCTGAAGGTTGCTGTAGTTGAGAACCCTCTCAATCCATCCACTCGCTCTTTCAAATTTCAAGTTCAGGATACGGGTGTAGGAATTGCGCCCGATCATTTGGAGAAAATTTTCCAGGCTTTTGAACAAGTGGGCGATCGCCAGCGCCAAGCCGAGGGAACGGGTTTAGGACTCGCGATCAGCCAAAGGATTGTCCAACTCATGAACGGAAAAATCCAAGTTAATAGCCAACCCGGAGTCGGCAGTGAGTTCTTTTTTGAGGTGGAACTGGCGATCGCCACCGATTGGGTACAGCAAAACTCCTTCACAACAGGAAAACAAATTATTGGTTACGAAGGACAACAACGCAGCATACTTGTAGTAGACGATCGTTGGGAGAACCGAGCCGTTCTCGTCAACTTGTTAGAGCCACTAGGATTCCAAGTTAGTGAGGCCGAAAATGGACAAGCAGGATTGGAAAAAATACGACAGTCTCAACCGGACTTAGTGATTACAGACTTAGCAATGCCAGTCATGGACGGCTTTGAGCTGCTCAAACAAATTCGCAGTGTAAAGGATTTGCCCCACCCTAAGATCATTGTCTCTTCTGCATCAGTTGCACAAGCCTATCAACAGATGAGTTTAGATGCAGGGGGAAATGATTTCCTGGCAAAGCCAGTGGAAGTCAGTGAATTATTTAACCTCTTAGCCACTCATCTGGAATTAAAATGGAAATATGAAATGACAGGCTCCAACGAGTCTGAACCATCCACTCCAACCACTGCATTAGAGAACCCAGAAGGGATGATTATTCCTTCTGCGGTAGACTTAAAAAAGTTACTAGAATTGGCGCAACAAGGCAACTTAAAACGGCTACGATCGCACACAGAGCATATTGCTCAATCTCACCCTCGCTACGCTAATTTTGCCTCAGAAATTCTTCAGTTGGCCAAGCAATTTAAAGCCGAAGAGATTGAAGAGTTGCTACAACAACATCTCACAGAGAAGAAAGCCGATGTCTAGTCCTGAATTAATTCTGGTGGTGGATGATACCCCTGCAAACTTAGAAGTAGTTTGTGAAACTTTAAGTGATGCGGGGTACGAAGTAGCAACCGCAATCAATGGCGATCGCGCTCTTAAGCGAGTCCAAGCTTATCCTCCCGATCTGATCTTGCTCGACGTTCAAATGCCAGGAATTGACGGCTTTGAAACCTGTAAACGTCTGAAGGCAGATCCGAAAACAGCCAGTATTCCGATCATTTTTATGACCGCTCTCTCCGATGCCGACAGTAAGGTGAAAGGATTTGTCCTGGGTGCTGTGGACTACATCACCAAACCCTTTCAAGAACAGGAGGTGCTAGCACGGGTAAAAACTCATTTGCAGCTACGACAGTTAACTAAAAATCTCGAACAGCGTGTAGCTGAGCAAACGGCTGATTTAGAAGCAGCACTCACACAACTGCAACAGTCTCAGCTTCATTTAGTCCACACCGAAAAGATGTCTGCTTTGGGAAATTTAGTCGCGGGTGTCGCGCACGAAATTAATAACCCGCTTTGCTTTATTGCTGGCAATCTGAAACCCGCTCAGGACTATATTAAAGACCTCTTTCAACTAATTGATTTATACCAAAAAGAACTCCCTTATCCAAGTGCCTCACTACAGGAATTCGTGGAGGAAATAGATTTGGAATATTTACAAGAGGATTTACCCAAGTTAATCGATTCGATGCAAGAAGGAGTCGAGCGCATTCACACAATCAGCACCAGTTTAAGAAACTTCTCGCGTTCTGATTGCGATCGCCCCATTCATTACAACATCCACGACGGCATTGACAGCACAATCTTGATTCTCAAGCATCGCCTCAAAGCCAACGAATGTCGCCCGGAAATTGCAGTCATCACAGACTATGGCGATCTGCCACCGGTAGAATGCTTTGCCGGACAGTTAAATCAGGTATTTATGAATGTGCTGGCAAATGCGATCGATGCCCTAGAGGAATCAAATAAAGGACGCAGTTTTGCTCAGATCAAAGCCAACCCCAACCAGATTACTGTCAAAACCCAATTGTCGGAATCTCAGGCAGTGATCCGAATTCAGGATAATGGGATTGGCATTACGGATGCGGTGAAGCCAAAAATCTTTGAGCATCTGTTCACCACCAAAGGCGTGGGGCAAGGAACAGGGCTGGGATTGGCGATCGCTCGTCAAATCGTAGTTGAGAAACACTCTGGAACTCTAGAAGTTAACTCAACTTTAGGTCAAGGTACAGAGTTTGTGATTTCAATTCCGGTGAGGGCGATCGCTGTAAAAGACATTCAGGCAAAGATTTGCGTTGACGCAGCATAACAAATCGTTGCAGCGGTGCCATAAAAATGATTGATAGCGCCCCTTCAAACCATCCAAACTATTGATATAGTAGTACGCGGTGCAAAAAACGGTAAACCATGACAGCCACAAATCTCGTCAATAAATTTGAGTACAAACCCCTATACAAACCCAATCAGTTAATTTGCGGAACGGGGCAAACAGCCATTGTCAGCGGCTGGACAGTAAAAAGTGCGATCGGCAAACATTTACAACCTCAAGAATATGCTGCGATCGGACAACTATACTCTCCTACTCGTGGCATCAACTTCTTAATTAGAAACTTGCTGTGCAATCCCCACGTCCGCTTTTTAGTAATTCTCAACGCTACCAAAGAAGACCGCAATTCGGGTGCGGCAGCCTGCTTACTCGACTTTTTTCGCAACGGCTTTGAAGCGGGAAAAAGCGATACTGGTAGAGATTGCTGGCTAATTAAATCTTCAATATTTGGCTACATTGATATTGAAATAGCAGCAGAAGCCTTAGAACTATTGCGTCATAAAATAGAATGGATAGAAGCAAAAACCATAGCAGAAACTGTGACTTTTGTCAAGTCTTTTGCCCAAAAAGAATCTGTTGAACCTTGGGGAGAAACCGTAACTTTTCCGTTAGTCGAAATCGTCCCGACTGTACTCCCCGGTCAGAAATACGGACATAGAATCGAAGGCAAAACTATCGCCGAAACTTGGGTAAAAATTATCCACCGAATTAAGACCACCGGCACCCTGCGGCCGACTGGTTATGACGGACAGTGGCAAGAATTAATCGACTTAATGGCAGTCATTACAGATGAACCTGCGGAGTTCTATTTTCCTGAACCCAATTACTTACCAATAGACCGCGATTTCCTCGAACAGTACAAACCGCAAATGCTCGAAGATGCCCCATATAACGAAGGCATTAAATATACCTACGCCCAGCGGATGCGGTCGTGGTTTGGACGCGATCAAATTGAAGAAGTTATTACCAAACTAATTAAAGAAATTGACGCAGCCAGTGCTGTAATTAGTTTGTGGGATGCGGGCGGAAATATTAACAGAAGACGTGACGGTTCCTCCGACCACCAGCACAGCGGCAGTCCTTGTTTAAATCACATTTGGGTGCGAGTTGTAGACAGTGAAATATCGCTAACGGCAACTCTCCGTAGTAATGATATGTTTGCGGCTTGGCCGGCCAATGCAATGGGTTTGCGGGCTTTGCAGCAGCATATTCGAGATGAAATTGCGAGGCGTTCCGATTATAATTTGACAATGGGCCCGTTGGTAACGTTGAGTCAATCTGCTCACTTGTATGACGATACCTTTGAAAATGCCGATCGACTAATTCAAACCCAATATGCTAAAATCTGCGAAGATCGAGACTTTTTCGATGCAGCGGGCAATTTTTTAGTTGAAGTAGCCGACAATCAAATAGTTGTCACGCAAACCACCCCCGGCAGCGGCGAAGTTGTCACCTGTTATTCTGGAAAAAACCCTCTCAAGTTAGTGCGAGAAATTTGTGCGGCTTCCCCTGCCATCCAACCCGATCATATTGGTTATTTGGGAATAGAATTGCAAAAGGCGGCCGAGTGTCTGAAAACCAGCAACCAATACATTCAGGATAGAAAATGAATCTAGAAGAAGAAAGACCGACTTGGGACGAATACTTCTTAATGTTAGCAAAATTGGCTGCTACTCGATCGACTTGTCTGGCTTTTCCTGTAGGCGCGGTGATAACTAAAAACAGGCAAGTTTTAGCAACCGGTTACAACGGTTCGCCGTCAGGTTCGGCACACTGTACAACTCAAGGCTTCTGCTATCCTGGTTTGAGTAGTTGCGACGCCAGCAAAACTTTGCCCTCAAGGGCGGTTCACGCGGAAGCAAATGCGATCGCTAAAGCTGCTAAACACGGTATATCTACTGCTGGGGCTAGTATTTACGTCACTTTAGAACCCTGCATCTATTGTTTGAAATTAGTCATTGCCGCTGGAATTAGAGAAGTGTTTTACGAAACGAGTTTTAACAGCGGAGAAAAAGCTGCTTTGAGAGATACTTTTATCAGTGAAGGTATTGTTGAGTTAAAACAAATTCAGTTATCTGAAGAGACAGCAAAAAAAGCCGCTTTGTTTTTGTTGCATCCTACATCGGTGGCCAAAAATTTAGTATAGGCTCAATCCTCCCCGTGGTTGTCGCAGCCACAGGAAATAACTGTGCGGTGTCCCTATAAATGATATTTATGTGCTGGCAATTTGTAGGGATACGGCACTGCTGTGTCCTAAATACCGCGTGATACAAAGGATATTTATTGCACGTCTTGCAAAGACACAGCACTGCCATACCCTTACAACAAATAGAGATGACAATTAACCAAAAAACGTCCTGACTAATTGTGAATACCGTGTAGTTCAATCAATCAAACTCATTCACCGCTTGCAAATAGTCGATCGCCGCATCTATCCTCGAAGAATACTTAAAAGCAAACTGATCGAACCAATATCCCTCATCGGAATTCTTATCCAACTTTTTCAGCCAAACCTGAGCTTGCCTAACTTTCTGTCTGTGCGTTTGTACGTCCAACTGCAGCCCCGCGACTTTTTCTGCGGGCCGCGGTTCCAGTGAAGCTACTTCCTGAGCTTGATTTTGTGCTTCGTGCTCAGGCTTAAGCGGTTGCTGTGAAGCGACTGCCTGAGCTTGATTTTGCGCTTCGTACTCAGCCTTAATTTGAGCTAAATCCTTATCCAAAGGACTAGCATACAAATTTATATCTGATGTTTTAAATGTTTGATTTGACGGCACTGCTGCTTGTGGTACAGGCGCTTGTGCTTGCACTGGTGTCTGACTTTTTAACTCAGCATTTTTTTGAGATGCTTGATACTCTGCCTTAAGTTCACCTAACAGGCGATCGATAGATTCCATAACTTAAACCCCCTAAAAAATGCTGCTGGGCCAACTAGCCCAAATATAATCGCGTGAACTTCGCCCGCCTCCTCAATCAGTTATTGCATTCAGCAATACCTCTGTCAGGGTCATTCCTTCAATATCATCCATCGTGACAGTATCAACGATATCGAATTTAGCCCCAGCGCTTTGCAGTTCGTCATCCAATATCTTGAGAAACTTAGTAGCTTCCGGCGCATTTCCTACTTGAATGAAAGAAATCGCCAACTCTTCATCTCGATCGAGCTTTCGAGACGCCTCTATAATCGTTTTCATCACTTCTTTGCGATCGTCCGGTTCCCCGTCCGTCACCACTAATAATGTTTCCCCATTTTGCTTGGTCTTACCGGATGCTTTGCGCTGAAAATAACTGTTCAGGGCGTCTTGCAGAACAGCAGCTAAATTCGTAGTCCCCGAAGGTTCGTTTTCTTGGAAAATTTGCACGACTTTAGCTGATGTTACGTTGTCGTAGCGCTTGAAGCGACCGGAAAACACATAAACTGTTATGCCATCAGGATCGAGTTCTTCGCATTTATTCGCCAATGCGATGGTCGATTCTTGCATGAGCGCCCACCGACTTTTACCGCCCATCTGGTCTTTTGTGTACATACTGCCGCTTTTGTCAATAATGATGGTATAATCGCGGTTCTGAAGCATAAGATTTTTCCTGTTAATTAAGTTCCAAAAATATCAAAACCAGCGAGCAGAAGCTGTTGAGCTTTAGTTGCTCGCTGCGTTTTTTAGTTGATTTGCGATCGCAAATACCGGAATTTAAGCTGCAACTAAAGCATCTTTGAGTGGCTTCCAGCTAAAAGCTCGATCGCCCCCCATCTCAACTGCTATTTTAACTCGCGGTTCTAACGTCGGCAAAACAGTCAAATACTCAATCTCCTGACTCGACAAAATCTGCCCTTCAATAATCCACAGCACCAGTCCTTTTGCTTTAGGTGGCAAATTGTCTAATTGAGTTTTCAACATCGGCGGCACGTAGTACGTATAACCCACAGCCGATTCATTGCCAGTAGTTTTTTTGCCCAAATGCGGTGGCCGCACCCCGTGAACCCCGGTCAAATACATCGCCAAATCACCCAAACCCCGCGCCGAAATCGTGTACGCACCGTAGCCCGCAGCCCTCAGCCGCCGCAGGTAGCGCCCCTCAAATCCTCCCTCTAAAGGAACGTACAGGGCCAGCGACCCCGACTTTTCCAAATCCCGAATTAGATCCGATCCCGTCGTAATCAGTCCCATAAATTTGTGTTTCCTGCTGTATCAAAATTTGGTCGATCGCTGCTTGCGAGCTGGAAATATTATAAATCCTAAAGTTGAGCCGAAAAATTCTCATCGTGGCCTTGACAAACGGCAAACACTTCATGTACTATTGTGAATTGTCGCCGTAAAGGATACTGAGTGGTTTGCTGCTCAAGTCCTGGTGCAAACAAGCAAGACCGAGACAAAACTCGGAGATAAAGTCGGTAAAAAGCCGCGAATCTCAACCCTTGCAAGACTTCCACAAGCTCGCTCCCAAATTTAAAACTCAAATTTTAAACACCGAGGAAAGCTGTTGGTTGATAACAGTTAATTGCAGGAACACTGAAATAAATGTTTCTGCACAAGAGCAAGCGGATTGACGTAAATTTCGCAATCCGAAACCTCTTGCGTAAATAAAAGGAAGAAAATCCGTGTCTGTAGGCATTCTTGGCACTAAACTAGGCATGACTCAAGTGTTTGACGACCAAGGGAGAGCCATCCCCGTCACCGTCATACAAGCAGGGCCTTGTACAGTAACTCAAATCAAAACAAAACAAACTGACGGCTACGGTGCCGTTCAAGTTGGATACAACGAAGTTAAACCAAAGGCTCTCAACAAGCCAGAACTAGGACACCTTGCCAAGTCGGGGGCGAATCCATTGCGCCACTTGCAGGAATACCGATTGGAAGACACCAGTTCCTTTGAATTAGGTCAACAACTAAAAGCAGATACCTTTACACCGGGACAAATAGTAGATGTCATCGGTACCAGCATCGGTAAAGGTTTTGCAGGTTTTCAAAAGCGCCACAACTTTAAACGAGGCCCCATGTCTCACGGTTCCAAGAACCACCGCGAGCCTGGATCGATCGGGCCTGGAACTACTCCGGGTCGCGTTTATCCTGGGAAAAGAATGGCAGGACGTATGGGCAACGTTCAAGTCACCGTCCGCAAACTAACAATTGTCCGGGTGGATACCGAGCAGAATTTGCTGCTAATTAAGGGAGCAGTTCCCGGCAAAGCTGGCGCCTTAGTCAATGTTGTGCCTGAGAAAAAAGTAGGACGTTAGTCAGTAGTCATTAGTCAGTAGTCAGCAGTCAGTAGATAGTGGTTGGCCGTTAGTAGCAAGCAATAACTAAGAACTAAAAGCTGAAAACTAAGAGCTGAAAACTAAGACCTGAGAACAGACAACAGACGACAGACAACAGACAACAGACAACTAACAACAGACAACTAACAACAGACAAAGGACAAAAGATATGGTTAATTGTGTAGTGCGAAATTGGCAAGGCGAAGAAGTTGGAGAAACAACTTTAGAACTGCGCGTAGCCAAAGAAGAAAATGCGTCTCACATCGTTCACAGAGCATTGACGCGGCAACTGAATAACGCTCGTCAAGGAAATGCTTGCACCAAAACTCGATCGGAAGTCAGAGGCGGTGGCCGCAAACCCTGGCGTCAAAAAGGCACGGGTCGAGCCAGAGCAGGTTCAATCCGTTCTCCGCTGTGGCGGGGCGGCGGTGTCATCTTCGGACCAAAACCGAGAGACTTTGAAGTCAAAATGAACAAAAAGGAACGCCGTCTCGCTTTGCGGACAGCATTCCAAAGTCGCACCGAAGACATCATTGTGGTTGAAGAATTTGCAGAGCAATTTCCGAGACCGAAAAGCAAAGAATTGCTCAGTGCGATCTCCCGCTGGGGTATCGAACCCGATACAAAAGTTCTGTTAATCTTGCCAGAACCGCAACCAAACGTCTACTTATCAGGACGCAACATCGAATTAGTAAACGTCATCTTGGCAACCTCCCTGAATGTTTACGACGTTCTCGCGGCTGACAAAATTATCGTTACATCTACAGCCATAGCTAAAATTCAGGAGATTTACGGTGAGTAAAATCGACCCCCGCGACTACGCAGATTTGATCCAGCGTCCGATTCTCACCGAGAAAGCTACCCGAATGATGGAATTAAATCAATTCACATTCGACGTAGCCCCCAAAGCGACCAAGCCTCAAATCAAAGCTGCAATCGAAGAACTATTTAAGGTCAAAGTCATCGGCGTCAACACCCAAAACCCGCCGCGCAAAAAGCGTCGAGTTGGCAAATTCGTCGGCTTTAAACCTTGTTACAAGCGAGCAACCGTAACTCTGACCGACGGAGACTCGATCCGCAAACTCCTATTCCCAGAAGTCTAGACGATTTTGGATTTTAGATTTTAGATTTTAGATTTTAAATTGCGGTTAACTGGTGGAAATTCTCGAACCAGAAAACTCGTAAGTTAACCAAAGATCGCCAATCTTCAACCTAAAATCTAAAATCGATAAACGTCAAATCCAAAATCCAAAATCCAAAATCTAAAATAGATCGATTATGGGCATCCGTTCTTACCGACCTTATACCTCCAGCACCCGAGAACAAACCGTCTCGGACTTCGCTGAAATTACCAGATCAGAGCCAGAAAAGTCTCTAACCAGCAATAAGCACACCAAACAAGGCCGCAACAACCGAGGCGTCATCACCTGTCGCCACCGGGGAGGCGGTCACAAACGGCTGTATAGAGACATCGACTTCCGCCGCGACAAACACAGCATTCCCGCTACCGTCAAGGCGATCGAGTATGACCCCAATCGCAACGCCCGCATCGCCCTCGTGTTCTACAAAGACGGCGAAAAACGGTACATCTTGCACCCGCTCAACTTAAACGTCGGTACAGTAATTGTCTCAGGCCCAGACGCGCCGATCGAGATCGGCAACGCCCTCCCCCTGAAGAACATTCCCCTTGGTACCAGCATCCACAACGTCGAGCTAGTACCCGGAAAAGGCGGACAAATCGTTCGCTCCGCCGGCTCCAGCGCTCAGCTAATGGCAAAAGAAGGTAGCTACGTCACCCTCAAACTGCCATCCGGCGAACAGCGCAAAGTCCGCGCCGACTGCTACGCCACCATCGGTCAAGTCGGCAACACCGACGCCAGAAACATCAGCCTCGGCAAAGCAGGCCGCACCCGCTGGAAAGGTCGCAGACCCACCGTTCGCGGTAGCGTCATGAACCCGGTAGACCACCCGCACGGCGGTGGCGAAGGCAGAGCTCCCATCGGACGTCCGGGGCCTGTCACTCCTTGGGGTAAACCAGCATTGGGTGCAAAAACTCGACGCAAAAACAAGCGCAGCGACGCTTTAATAGTCCGGCGCCGCCGCAAAGCTTCCAAACGCGGCAAGGGCGGCAGACAAAGCTAGTCATCAGTCAGCAGTCTTCAGTGCTTAGTTATTAACTGCTAACTAATGACTGAGGACTGATGACCAATGACTGCTGAAAGCTGACTAATGACTCCTGAATTACTAAAAAAATCATGTCTCGATCGCTAAAAAAAGGCCCCTTTGTCGCAGATCATCTGATGACAAAAATCGAAAAACTCAACGCCGCCGGCCAAAAACAAGTAATTAAAACTTGGTCGCGCTCTTCCACAATCCTGCCCCAAATGGTAGGTCACACGATCGCCGTTCACAACGGCAGACAGCACGTACCCGTCTACCTCACCGACCAAATGGTAGGTCACAAACTCGGAGAATTTTCCCCCACTCGCACCTTTAGAGGTCACGCGAAAAGTGGTGATAAAAAGGCAAAAAGATAGCCGAATTAGGTGACAGGTAATAGGTAATCGGACAAACTTTTTCCCAATTACCAATTACCTTTTTCCCAATTACCAATTACCAATTACCCAAATCGAAATGGTTATAGATACCACATCCGAAATTAAGGCGATCGCCCGTTACATCCGGACATCCCCCTTCAAAGTGCGCCGAGTCCTCGACCAAATTCGCGGCAAAAGCTACCAAGAAGCGCTGATTTTACTCGAATTCATGCCCTACCGCGCCTGCGAACCAATCGTCAAAGTTTTGCGATCGGCAGTAGCAAACGCCGAACACAACGCAGGATTGGATAAATCCAAGCTAGTAGTGTCTCAAGCTTACGCAGACCAAGGCCCAGTCCTCAAACGCTTTAGACCCCGCGCTCAAGGTCGCGCCTACCAAATCCGCAAGCCAACCTGTCACATTACCGTAGTAGTAGCTCCGCTCGTAGAAAACTAAACCAGGGAAAAACGTAAGAGGTAATAAACAGCTTAAAGTTGAAAAAAATGGGTAATCACCAATTACCAATTACCAATTACCAATTACCAATTACCAATTAACTCATCAACTATTATGGGCCAAAAAATACATCCAATTGGTTTTCGCCTCGGCATTACCCAAGAGCACCGCTCTCGCTGGTTTGCCGATCCCAAAAACTATCCAGAACTCTTGCAAGAAGACTATAAAATTCGCAAGTACGTTCGTAAAACCCTCAGCAATGCCGGTATTTCATCGGTCAAAATTGAGCGGAAAGCCGATCAAATCGACCTAGAAGTGTTCACAGCCAGACCAGGCGTTGTCGTAGGCCGCGGCGGAGCAGGCATCGAAACCTTGCGCGTCGGTTTGCAGCAGCAACTCGGTAGCAACCGCCAAATCCGCATCAACGTCGTCGAAGTTCAGCGAGTAGATGCCGATGCCACATTGATCGCAGAATACATCGCTCAGCAACTAGAACGGCGCGTATCCTTCCGCCGAGTAGTCCGCCAAGCAATCACCCGCGCCCAAAAAGTCGGCATCCAAGGCATCAAAATTCAAGTCAGCGGACGCCTCAACGGTGCAGAAATTGCCCGTACCGAATGGACGCGCGAAGGAAGAGTCCCCTTGCACACGCTGCGGGCCGACATCGACTACTCTTACTGCACTGCTCAAACCATCTACGGTATTCTGGGCATTAAAGTTTGGGTTTTCAAAGGTGAAATTATTCCCGGACAGGAACAAGAGGCAGCACCAAATGCCGCAGTGCCCCGTACCAAACAAAAGCGCCGCCGCCAGAACTTTGAAGATCGATCGAACGAAGGCTAGCTAATTGTTAACTGTTAGTTGTCACTTGTTAATTGTCAGTTGTTCCAAACCAATTAGCAATTAGCAATCACCAATTACCAATTACCAATTACCAATTACCCAACTCCCTTTCGCCATGTTAAGCCCTAAAAGAACCAAATTTCGCAAACAACAGCGCGGGCGAATGAGCGGTGTTGCCACCCGCGGCAACACAGTTAGCTTTGGCGACTTCGCGCTCCAAGCCGTCGAACCCGCCTGGATCACTTCCCGCCAAATAGAAGCCGGACGGCGCGCCATGACCCGCTATATCCGTCGGGGTGGCAAAATCTGGATTCGCATTTTTCCCGACAAACCAGTCACCCAGCGCGCAGCAGAAACCCGGATGGGTTCTGGTAAAGGCTCACCAGAGTTTTGGGTTGCCGTGGTCAAACCGGGCCGGGTAATGTTTGAAATTGGCGGCGTAAGTGAAGAAACTGCCCGCGAAGCAATGCGTTTGGCATCTTTCAAATTACCAATTAAAACCAAGTTCATCACTCGCGAAGAAGACCAGTCATAGCGAAGAGCGAAGGTAGAATTAGGTCTGTATTAATCAGCATTTTAAACGGCTACAGCATTTTAAAATCTGGCTTTCATAACTTTTCTTTCCTTCGACCTTCAGCCAAGCGAGACAATTCTGTCTTCTGTCATACCGCTCGCTAACGATAAAGCACACAATTATGTCTTTGACCAAGATTAAAGAAGCTAGAGAATTAAGCGATGCTGCAGTAGCAGAGCAAATTTTAGCCGTCAAGCGCCAACTAATGGAATTGCGGCTCCAGCAAGCTACCGGCCGCATGGAAAAGCCTCACCTGTTCAAGCACGCCAAACACCGGCTAGCTCAATTGATGACAGTTGAACGCGAGCGCCAAATCCTTGCTGAGAAAGAAGCTGCAGCAAAATCAGCCCCAGCTAAAGAAACAGCAGATTCTGCTCCCAGCCCAGAAGTCAGCCCAGAGTGAGCAGCAGCCTAGCCTCGGCTCGCACAGTAGCTAAAAACAAGTCAATTGCACAACAAAAATAGGTAGCTATGGCAATTAAAGAACGAGTTGGCGTAGTAGTCAGCGACAAGATGGATAAAACCGTCGTGGTAGCAATCGAAAACCGCTCCTCCCACACCAAATACGGCAAAATCGTAGTCCGCACCAAGCGGTACAAAGCTCACGACGAAGAAAATCAGTGCAAATCCGGCGATCGCGTCCGCATCACTGAAACTCGCCCACTGAGCAAAACCAAACGTTGGACGGTTGCTGAGATTTTTGGGACAAAAAACGGCTAAGAGTTAATTGCGATCTCGCGCTCGCCCGATCGGTACTTGATTAATCAATTAGCCGTCAACAGTCAACAGTTAACAGTCAACAGTTAACAGTCAACAGTTAACAGTCAACAATCACCATGATTCAACCCCAGACATACCTCAATGTCGCCGACAATAGCGGAGCCCGCAAACTGATGTGCATCCGCGTATTGGGAGGCGGCAACCGTCGCTACGGCGGAGTCGGCGATGTCATCATTGCCGTCGTCAAAGACGCCATCCCCAATATGGCCGTCAAAAAATCAGATGTCGTTCGGGCTGTCATTGTCAGAACCCGCAAAGGTTTGCGCCGCGACAGTGGCATGAGCATTCGTTTTGACGATAACGCCGCCGTTATTATCAACGTAGACGGCAACCCCAAAGGCACTCGCGTCTTCGGCCCCGTCGCCCGCGAACTGCGCGACAAAAACTTTACTAAAATCGTTTCCTTAGCCCCGGAGGTACTTTAAAATGTACGGAAAAAAGGGTAAACCAACTAGCGAGCCGCAGCGCTACAGAATGCACGTCAAAGCAGGCGACACCGTGCAAATAATTACTGGCAAAGAGAAAGGAAAAGTCGGAGAAATCTTAAAGACATATCCTAAAGTCAGCAAAGTAATTGTTAAAGGTGTAAACATCAGAACAAAGCACGTCAAGCCCCAGCAAGAGGGAGAGTCCGGGAAAATACTCACGTTTGAGGCTCCCATTCACAGCTCCAATGTCATGCACTATTCCGAAAAAGAAAAAATAGCTAGCCGCGTTTGCTATACATTTAGCGAAGACGGTCGGAAACTGCGACAGCTCAAAAAAACTGGAGAAATCATCGATAATTAGTCATTAGTCTTTAGTCATTAGTCATTAGACAAATGCTTTCCTGACAACAGTCAACGGACAACAGTCAACGGACAACTGACAACAGTCAACTGACAACTAATAATTCCCTGACCAAGCCCAGGGACAGTTAACGAAACACAAAAACTATGCCGGACAAACTCAAAGTTCTTTATCAAGGAAAAATCGTTCCCACACTGATGGATCAGTTTAAATATACTAATATCCATCAGGTTCCTAAACTCGTCAAAGTCACAGTGAACCGCGGTTTGGGAGAAGCATCTCAAAACGCTAAGGCACTGGATTCGTCGATCAACGAAATTGGCATCATCACCGGTCAAAAACCAGTGGTGACGCGGGCGAAAAAAGCGATCGCAGGCTTCAAAATCCGCAAAGGAGTACCCGTCGGCGTTATGGTGACGCTGCGCGGCGATCGGATGTACGATTTTCTCGATCGGCTGATCAACCTCGCACTCCCCCGAATCCGCGACTTCCGCGGCATCAGCCCCAAAAGCTTCGACGGGCGCGGAAACTACAGCTTGGGTCTGAGAGAACAGCTAATTTTTCCAGAAATAGAATATGACCGCATCGATCAAATTCGAGGCATGGACATTTCAATTATCACCACAGCAAACACCGACGAAGAAGGACGCGCCTTGCTTAAAGAAATGGGAATGCCGTTCCGGGACAACTAAGCACTAGAGTAAGAAGCAAAAGATGGCAGCTAACGATACCATAGCAGATATGTTGACGCGCATTCGCAATTCTTGCATGGCGCGCCACCAAACAACGCAAATTCCAGCTACAAAAATGACCCGCAGCATCGCCCAAGTCCTCAAAAGTGAAGGCTTCATCGGCGAATTTGAAGAAGCAGAAGCAGAAGGGGTCAAGCGACATTTAGTGCTTTCTCTAAAGTACAAAGGTAAAACTCGCAAGCCCATTATCACGGCACTTAAGCGAGTCAGCAAACCAGGACTGCGCGTTTACTCGAACCGTAAAGAATTGCCCAGAGTATTAGGCGGAATTGGCATTGCCATTATTTCCACCTCCAGCGGCATTATGACGGATAGAGAAGCTCGACGCCAAGGTTTGGGCGGTGAAGTGCTTTGTTATGTTTGGTAGTCATTAGTCATTAGTCATTAGTCACTGGTCGTTGGCAACAGACTCAAAAATCAATCACTAAGGACTAATAACTAAGCACTAATAATCAAGGACTAATAACTAAAAACAAAGGACAAAAAACTATGTCGCGAATTGGCAAGCGTCCGATTAGCATCCCCACGAAAGTCACCGTCACCCTAGACGGTCAAAAAGTAGCCGTCAAAGGCCCTAAAGGTGAACTTTCCCGAGTTATCCCAGCCGAAATCCTCATGGGAATTGAAGGCGAGACTTTACTCGTTACCCGCCGAGACGAATCTCGCGTCGCCCGACAACTGCACGGCTTGTGCCGCACCCTAGTGGCCAACATGGTCGAAGGTGTATCCCAAGGTTTTCAGCGGCGTCTCGAAATTATCGGCACAGGTTATCGGGCACAGGTTCAAGGACGGAACCTGATTTTAAACGTCGGTTACAGCAAACCCGTTGAAATGCCCCCTCCAGAAGGCATCACAATGGCAGTTGAAGGCAACACCAACGTCATTGTCTCCGGCATTGACAAAGAACTCGTAGGCAATACAGCAGCCCGCATCCGCGCGGTGCGTCCGCCCGAAGTCTATAAAGGCAAAGGCATACGCTACAGCGGCGAAGTCGTCCGGCGCAAAGCTGGTAAAACAGGCAAAACAGGTAAGAAGTAACCATGAAGCTTACTCGCAAAGAATCAGTCCAGCGCAGACACCGCCGTGTTCGGCGCAAGGTGTTCGGCACCTCCGAACGTCCCAGACTAGCGGTATTTCGCTCAGATCAGCACATCTACGCTCAAGTAATCGACGACACCGCCCAGCACACTTTAGCCGCCGCGTCAACCCTCGATCCCGAATTGAAGTCAACTCTCAGTTCTGGCGGCAACTGCTCCGCGAGCGTGCAAGTCGGTCAGTTGATTGCCAAACGCTGTTCCAGCGCTGGCATAGTCAAAGTCGTATTCGATCGGGGGGGCAACCTCTATCACGGTCGTGTTAAAGCCCTCGCAGAAGCAGCTCGCGAAGCGGGGTTAGACTTCTAGAGGGGGTAATGGGTAGCGGGTAATGAGTAATTAAAAAGTAAAAAGTCAAAAGTTGAAAGTTAAAAGGCAAAATCCAGATTTCTTCTATTTTTACTTTTTACTCAAACAATTACCACTTGCCGATCGCCTTTCACCAATTACTAATTCCCACAGGACAAAACTATGGCAGAACAAAAAGAACAGCGCAACAAGAAAAAAAGCAGCAGCAACAACAAAGGGCGCGAAAAAGAATCCGAATGGCAAGAACGGGTTGTTCAGATTCGGCGCGTTACCAAAGTAGTCAAAGGTGGTAAAAAACTCAGCTTCCGCGCCATAGTCATTATTGGCAACGAACGCGGTCAAGTTGGAGTAGGAGTCGGCAAAGCTAGCGACGTAATCGGTGCCGTTAAAAAAGGCGTCGCTGACGGCAAAAAGCACCTAATTGAAGTCCCCCTCACCAAATCTAACTCCATCCCTCACCCCATCAACGGTGACGGTGGCGGAGCTAAAGTGATGATGCGGCCGGCCGCTCCAGGAACCGGGGTAATTGCAGGGGGAGCAGTGCGAACTGTTCTCGAACTAGCAGGAGTCCGCAACATCTTAGCCAAACAGCTAGGTTCTGGAAATCCCTTAAACAACGCCAGAGCCGCAGTCAATGCCCTCTCCACCCTCCGCACCTTGTCCGAAGTTGCTCAAGAGCGCGGAATTCCAGTAGAAAATCTCTACGGTTAGGGCACGCGAGAATGGGAAACTGTAAGTTTTGAGTGTTAAGTGCTTGCGGTGAAAATAAAAAAATCCGCAACTTAAAACTCACGCACTCAAAACTACTGCATACCCCTCTCTAAATACCAATTACCAATTACCAATTACTAAAACTATGAGATTGCAAGACGCCCGACCCAAAGCAGGCTCCCAAAAGCGCCCCCGACGCTTGGGCAGAGGTATTTCTGCCGGTCAAGGCGCGAGCTCCGGCAAAGGGATGCGCGGTCAAAAATCTAGAGCCGGTAGCGGCACTAGACCCGGTTTTGAAGGAGGTCAAAATCCTCTCTACCGCCGTCTCCCCAAGTTGAAAAGCTTCCCTCTAGTGAACCGGAAAGAGTACACTACCATTAATGTGAGTAAATTAGCATCGCTGCCAGCAAACACCGAAGTTACTCTCACCTCTCTGATCCAAGCAAAAATTGTCACCACAGACGACGGGCCGCTGAAAATCTTAGGAGATGGCGAACTGAATGTACCTTTGCAAGTGCGCGCCTCGGCTTTTACCGCAGGTGCTCGCACCAAAATTGAAGCTGCAGGCGGAAGTTGCGAATTAGTTGCGTGAAGATTTGAGGTTTGAGAGTCTGTCCAAATCTCAAATCCTCAAGCTTGCTATCAGAAAATGATTTAGTCGAAAATCCCAAATCTAAAATCCAAAATCGTAACTATGGACGTTAGTAGAGAGAAAGCGCCAACTGCACAAGAGACGTTCATGCAGATGGCTCAAGCTGCTGGTTTGCGAGGCCGCATCCTCGTAACCGTTGGCTTACTGATTTTAGTACGCCTGGGTGTCCACTTGCCAGTCCCCGGCATCGATCGAGTCGCCTTTGCCCAAAACGTCCAAAATAGCCCTTTAATTGGCTTTCTGGACTTGTTTTCCGGAGGCGGCTTGTCAGCGTTGGGGATTTTCGCGTTGGGGATTTTGCCCTACATTAATGCTTCAATTATTGTGCAACTTCTAACTGCGGCTCTGCCAAGCTTAGAAGACTTGCAGAAAAATGAAGGAGAAGCAGGGCGACGCAAAATTTCTCAAATTACTCGCTACGTTTCATTGGGCTGGGCAATTCTGCAAAGTATTGGCATTGCGATTTGGGTCAGCCCTTTTGCTCAATCTCCAGCGCCTTTATTCATAGCACAAACTGCTTTGGCTCTGACAGCCGGCTCAATGTTTGTGATGTGGATATCGGAAGTGGTGACGGAACGAGGTATCGGGAACGGAGCGTCGCTCCTGATTTTTATCAATATTGTGTCGGTATTGCCGCGCTCTTTGGGACAAACTTTTGAATTGGCTCAAAGTGGGGACACGCAAGTTGTCGGCCGCGTAGTCGTTCTGCTGCTGGTCTTTTTGGTAACGATTGTTGGGATTGTTTTTGTTCAGGAAGGTACTCGCCGCATTCCGATTATTTCGGCACGTCGCCAAGTCGGCCGCAAAGTTTATCGGGAGAGCCGGAGTTATCTGCCCCTGCGCTTGAATCAAGGCGGAGTGATGCCGATTATTTTTGCATCTTCGGTGTTGATTGTGCCTTCTTTCCTCGCTCAGTCTCTCAATAACCCGTTTTTGGTTCAAGTTGCTAATGTTTTGAGTCCGAACGGCCCTGCCCCTTGGGCTTACGCGCTGTTTTATCTAACTTTGATTCTGTTCTTCAGCTATTTCTACGCTTCGTTGATTGTAAACCCCGTAGATATGTCTCAGAACTTGAAGAAAATGGGCGCTAGCATTCCTGGAATTCGTCCGGGTCAGAAAACGAGTGATTATGTGGAGAAGGTTTTGAACCGTTTGACTTTCTTGGGAGCGATTTTTCTCGGTCTGGTGGCTATTGTACCAACTGCTGTAGAAAGCGCGATCGGTGTGCAAACTTTTAGAGGTTTTGGCGCAACTTCCCTACTGATTCTAGTAGGTGTGGCGATCGAAACTGCTAAGCAAATTCAAACTTACGTCATCTCGCAGCGATATGAAGGAATGGTGAAGTAATCGTAATGCAATTTATTTTCATGGGGCCTCCAGGGGCGGGAAAGGGAACTCAGGCTCAGATATTAGCCGCTCTTTGGAAAATACCCCACATTTCTACGGGCGAAATCCTACGCGCCTGCGTGGTGGCTAAAACTGCCTTGGGCATAAAGGCGCAAGCTTACATGGACAGGGGTGAGTTGGTTCCCGACCAATTGCTGATGGATATCGTACAGGAACGCTTGAATGAACCGGACGCGAATGCGGGCTGGATTCTCGACGGCTTTCCCCGCACTGTTTCCCAGGCAACGTTTTTAGACAAACTGCTGCAGGAGCTTAGCGGTGCCGAGGAGAGTACATCAAACCCGAAATTTGGTCTCAAAGCTGTTAATCTCGACGTGCCTGACGACATTTTGGTGTCTCGCCTGCTGTCGCGGGGCCGGCAGGATGACAATGAGGAGACGATCCGCCGCCGGTTGCAAGTTTATCGCGAGCAAACTGAGCCTTTGATTGATTTTTACAGCGGCCGTCAACAATTAGTTGCGGTTGATGGCGATCGAGCAATGGAATTAGTCACCGCAGAACTCCAACAATCTCTCTGTGGCGACTCTTGAACCCTCTCAATACAGCTTGTTACTCACCAGCTTTTGCTAAGATATGTTAACTAGGAGCTTTTTGTGCTATCAGGTTTTGTGAGGGTTGCTAGAAACAGGATTGAACTCGATACTAATTGCCAGAACTTTACTCAAGGAAAGCCAAAGTGAGCGGTTAATTGAGTCTTTAAGTGGATCGAGTCGCCCTAATTATTGCCCCCCGTTCCCGTTTGACTCCTACCAGTAAATAGGTTTTGAGACCAACGCCGGGACACTCCTAGTTAATCAAATGTAGAGTTGAGGTAAATACCAAATTGTCTAAGCAAGATTTAATTGAAATGGAAGGGACAGTGACGGAATCCCTGCCCAATGCGATGTTTCGCGTTGACCTAGATAACGGGTTTAACGTGCTGGCTCACATTTCCGGCAAGATCCGCCGCAACTACATCAAAATTCTGCCTGGCGATCGCGTCAAAGTAGAATTGACTCCCTATGACTTGACCAAAGGCAGGATTACTTATCGCCTTCGGAAAAAATAGGCTTAGATAAAACTTTCTAAAAACTAATTCTAAGTTTAATTTAGAGAGAATTTGGTAAAAAGCTTCAAATTTATGCTATAATGCTACGTTTGTAGTGTTGCCGAGAAGGGCGTCAACAACCTACCGATGTACCGGGTTAAGTCATTGTTACACCGTAAAAGTATCGCTCGCCAACACTCTGGCACAGGCGAACTTTACCCAGCAATGGGAGTGGGTGCAAGCGGGCTCCTTCATGAAACAACCCGCACTTTATACAATTTAATCGAGGAGAGGTCTACACCTTGCCCAGCCTCTCCTCCCACCGCTCTACGGGCAGTCCCAGCGTGCCTGCTCTCCGGTAGAGCGGGGTTCTCCAGGCAGGAAGAAAGATGAAAGTTCGAGCATCTGTCAAAAAAATTTGTGAGAAATGTCGCGTCATCCGCCGTCGCGGTCGAGTGATGGTGATATGCACTAACCCGAAACACAAACAACGCCAAGGTTAGAAAAAACGAAGATTGGGCACTGCACGCAGGTGCATCCTAATTGAACATTGTAGCCAAACAGGAAAACTAGGGAGACAAAAAGTGTGGCACGGATTGCCGGGGTAGACCTTCCACGCGATAAGCGCGTCGAAATAGGTCTGACATACATTTACGGAATAGGCTTGTCGCGGGCCCAAAAAATTATCGCTGCAACAGGCGTAAATCCTGACACTCGCGTCAAGGATTTAACAGAGGCCGACGTGACAGCTCTGCGGGCTCATGTAGAAACCACATACCAAATCGAAGGAGACCTCCGGCGCTGGGAGTCAATGAACATCAAGCGCCTGATGGACATCGGAACTTATCGCGGTAGGCGTCACCGTTTGGGTCTGCCGGTGCGGGGACAACGAACCCGTACCAACGCCAGAACCCGTCGTGGCGTCCGCCGAACAGTTGCGGGCAAGAAAAAGGCACCTTCCAAGAAGTAACATCTTTTTGGGAAAAATACGCTGGGGGCTGCTGGCTCCTAGCGCTTCGGGACATTAGTTGAGAGAAACGTTAAAGAGACTAATATGGCGCGACAACAAACAGGCAAGAAATCTGGTGCAAAAAAGCAGAAACGGAATGTACCCAATGGGGTAGGCTACATCCAGTCTACCTTTAACAACACGATAGTAACTATTACCGACCTCAACGGCGAAGTCATATCCTGGGCATCGGCAGGTTCTAGCGGTTTTAAAGGAGCTAAAAAGGGAACTCCCTTTGCAGCTCAAACAGCAGCAGAAAGTGCGGCCCGCAGAGCCAACGACCAAGGAATGCGCCAAATAGAAGTAATGGTCAGCGGGCCGGGAGCAGGTAGAGAAACTGCAATCCGGGCGCTGCAAGGGGCGGGACTGGAAATCACCCTGATTAGAGATGTTACCCCAATTCCTCACAACGGCTGTCGCCCTCCCAAGCGGCGTAGAGTCTAAAACGATTTGAGATTTTAGATTTTAGATTTTGGATAATGGCTAACTGCTTAAAGTCAAAAACTAATGGTTCTAACTGTTGCCCCGTCCATCCAAAATCCGAAATCCGTTCAGGGGTATGCTCTGCAATCTAAAATCCAAAATCAAAAATCCAAAGTGGAAAAGGGAGGTCACTCCGTGGCGCAGTTTCAAATTGAATGTATAGAGTCTAACACTGACAAAGACCGCAGTCAGTACGGAAAATTTGTCCTGGAACCGCTCGATCGCGGTCAAGGAACAACTGTTGGGAATGCGCTTCGGCGAGTTTTGCTGTCAAATTTGGAAGGAACAGCAGTAACTTCAGTCCGAATCGCGGGCGTCAATCACGAGTTTGCCACGATCGAAGGGGTACGTGAGGATGTTCTAGAAATTCTCCTGAACATGAAAGAGGTGGTTCTCAAAACTCATTCTCAGCAGCCGCAAATCGGAAGGTTGCGGATTGAGGGGCCTGTCACAGTTACAGCCGATCGATTCGATTTGCCCTCAGAGGTGGAATTGATCGATCGCTCCCAGTACATTGCAACTCTCTCGCCCGGCTCAGTTCTGGAAATGGAATTCAGAATTGAAAAAGGCATCGGATACCGAGCAGTAGACCGCAGTCGCGATGATGGATCGGCTTTGGATTTTCTCCAAATTGACGCCATCTTTATGCCGATTCGCAGAGTCAACTACAGCGTTGAAGATGCTAGGGTAGGCGGCACGGTCGAGAAAGACCGGCTGATTATGGAAATCTGGACTGATGGCAGTGTGACGCCTCAAGAAGCTTTGAGTCAATCTGCCCACATCCTGGTAGATTTATTTGCACCTCTCAAAGACATCACCCAAGATTCTCTAAAACCAGAGTATCCCGGTGAAGCCGATCCTACTAGCCAAATTCCGATCGAAGAATTGCAGTTGTCCGTCCGGGCTTACAACTGTCTCAAGCGGGCTCAGATCAACTCAGTCGCAGACTTATTGGATTATACCCAAGAAGACTTGCTCGAGATCAAGAACTTCGGGCAGAAGTCTGCAGAAGAAGTGATTGAAGCTTTACAAAAACGCTTGGGCATTACCTTGCCACAGGAAAAATCAGCTAAAAGTTAATCAACGGGTAACGGGTCAAAAAGTTTTGAATTTTAAGTAGGTGAGTTTTTAAGTTAAAGAATTCACCGCTCAAAACTCGCGGACTATCCCGGCACCCAATTACCAATTACCAATTACCAACTGCTATGCGTCACCGCTGTCGCGTTCCCCAACTCAGCAAACCGGCTGACCAGCGCCGCGCCCTACTGCGCTCGCTGACCACCGAATTAATCCGCCACGGTAAAATCACTACCACTCTAGCCCGCGCCAAAGCGCTGCGCTCAGAGGCGGACAGGATGATTACCCTGGCGAAAGATGGCTCCTTGGCCGCTCGCCGCCAAGCTATGGGCTATATCTACGATAAACAGTTAGTACACGCCTTGTTTGAGGCGGCACAAGAACGGTACGGATCGCGCAACGGCGGCTACACCCGCGTCGTGCGAACAGTCCCCCGTCAGGGAGACAATTCCGAAATGGCGATCGTTGAACTGGTTTAATTCAATTTTGGGTTGGAGATTTTTGATTTATGACTGACAATCCAAAATCCCCAATCGAAAATCCCCAATCGATACAGCGCGTTGCTCTAGTAATCCAATACCTCGGCACTAACTTTCACGGTTGGCAGCGACAGCCGAACCAACGTACAGTACAAGAAGAAATTGAAACAGCAATATCGACTGTTCTGGAACGCCCGGTAACGCTGCACGCTGCTGGGAGAACCGATGCGGGAGTTCACGCTGCTGCTCAAGTAGCCCATTTTGACGCCCACGGCCCAATTCCGGCTCACCGTTGGGCAAGCGTTCTCAACTCTCGACTGGCAAAAGATATTTTAATTCGAGCTTCGGCAAAGGTGGAACCTACCTGGCACGCTCGGTTCTCAGCCAGTTGGCGGCGCTATCGCTACACCCTTTATACAGACCCGACACCTAATTTGTTTGTGCGTCCTTTTGCTTGGCACTGCTATCACGCTCCTGTGGATGAATCTTTGATTCAGACAGCATTGACACCGCTCATCGGGCGGCATCACCTGGCTGCTTTCCACCGCGCTGGTTCTGCCCGCCCCCATTCCTGGGTGGACGTACAAGCGGCAGAGTGTCAGCGTTCTGGGCCTCTTATCTATATAGAGGTTCAGGCAAGCGGGTTTCTGTACGGGATGATGCGGCTGCTGGTGGGGTTGCTGGTGCAGGTGGGTCGAGGGGAAAGGCAGATCGACAATTTCACAGATATCTGGGTCAACGAACGCCGAGAAATGGTAAAATATGCCGCCCCCGCTCAAGGTTTGTGCCTGCTGCGGGTTGGCTATTCAGAATTTCCCTTTCCCCCAGAGGTCTGGTACGACACTCAGCCAAAATTAGTCATTAGTCATTAGTCATTAGTCATTAGTCATTAGTCATTAGTCATTAGTCATTAGTCATTAGGTAACTACTAATAAAAAACTAAGGACAACTAACAATTAAAAACTGACAACTGACAACTGACAACTGACAACTAACAACAGTTAACAGTTAATAGACAACTCACCATAAACAATGAACAAAACTTACGTCCCTACTCAAGACTCCCTAGAGCACAAGTGGTACGTGGTCGATGCCGCCGACCAGCGGCTGGGCCGTCTGGCAACTGAAGTTGCCATGTACCTCCGGGGGAAACACAAACCGACTTACACTCCTTCTATGGATACCGGCGACTTCGTAATTGTCATCAATGCTGACAAAATCGCTGTTACTGGCAAAAAACGCACCCAGAAAATCTACCGCCGCCATTCTGGAAGACCGGGCGGCATGAAAACAGAAACTTTTGCCAAATTGCAAGCACGTTTGCCCGAAAGAATTGTCGAAGAAGCTATACGAGGAATGCTGCCTCACACTTCTCTGGGCAGACAACTGTTTACTAAACTGAAGGTGTACGCTGGCCCCAACCACCCGCACCAAGCTCAAAAACCAGAAGAATTAATTGTTCACACGATTCCGGGAGGAAATGAGTAATGCAAGCAACAGATACCGGCCGCGCTGTGTACTGGGGTACCGGTCGCCGCAAATGTTCAGTAGCGCGGGTGCGCTTGGTTCCCGGCACTGGCATACTGACTGTCAATGGTAAAGAGGGGGATTTGTACCTGCAATTCAATCCTACTTATTTGGCTCTGGCTAAAGCCCCTCTGGAAACTTTGGGTCTGGAAAATGAGTACGACATTTTGGTAAAAGTCGAAGGCGGTGGCTTGACAGGTCAAGCTGACTCGATTCGCCTAGGTGTCGCTAGAGCACTTTGTCAATTAGACCCGGACAACCGCAAGCCTCTGAAGACTGAGGGCTATTTGACTCGCGACCCGCGGGCCAAAGAACGGAAAAAGTACGGTTTGCGGAAAGCTCGCAAAGCTCCTCAATACTCGAAGCGGTAATCGAGGGAAGTTCGGCAACGGATTTTTTAACGGATGTAACGGATGTAATGGAAGTTCGGCAACGGATTTTTTAACGGATGTAACGGATGTTCGGATTGACGGATTGACGGAAGAAGGAAGAAGGAAGAAGGAAGAAGGAAGGAAGAAAAGGCAAGAATCATTCAGATTTTATCTGCCTTTTTTCAAGTTTATTTCCGATTCCTGATTCCTGGTTCCAAAAGGTATAAGACAAAATTGGTGCTGTTGTTGGTTTAGAAGTCCTGCGGCAGCTAAAATGGTTGTAAAGTCAAAAATTAGAGAGTAAAAAACAATGGCAAAAGATGGCATTCACCCTGAGTGGTATCCCGAATCTCAGGTTTATTGCAACGGGGAACTCGTGATGACTGTGGGTTCCACTAGACCAAAGCTTCAAGTTGATGTCTGGTCGGGAAATCATCCTTTTTATACTGGCACTCAGAAGATTATTGATACTGAAGGTCGTGTGGAGCGCTTTATGCGGAAATACGGCATGACCGAGGTAGAAATGCCGAAGGCAGATGCTTCCTCTGGACCGCTGAAAATGGAAGATCCGAAAGCAGATGCTGCTAAGGCTGCTGGTAAAGGCAAAAAGAAGAAGTAGCCGGATTGTCATTTGTCCGCAGTTTGTTGAGAGTAGTTCTTTCTACTGGCAACTTACCGCCCTCGGATTTTAGATTTTAGATTGAAGACTTGCTACGGCTGGCAGTTGACTTCGATCGAGTAGAGTTCGATCCTAACTGCTCTTGAGTTCTAAAATCTAAAATCTAAAATCTAAAATCGATCCGCCCTCGCATTGGAGAGTTGAGATTGAAGACTTGCTACGGCTGGCAGTTGAGTTCGATCGAGATTCTATACCAACTGTGCTTCAAATCTAAAATCTAAAATCTAAAATCTAAAATCGATTGACAAAGGACAACTGACAATGGCTGAATCTTATTTGCTGGATAAATTGAAGTCGGTAGAGCAAACTTTTAATGAGCTGACTCGCCGCATGGCTGACCCGGATGTGGCTAGGGACAATCAAGAGTTTCAACGGGTAGCGAAAGCTCGATCGTCCTTGGAGGAAGTGGTCGATACTTTTGCTCTGTGGAAAACCACTCAGGAAGATTTGGTGGGCGCGCGACAGGTTCTCAAGGAAGCCGCGGGCGATCGAGATATGCAAGAAATGGCTGCGCTGGAAGTTCAGGAACTTGAGGCGAAGCTGGAGAATTTGGAAAGTCGTTTGAAGGTTTTGCTGCTCCCCCGCGACCCGAACGATGATAAGAATATTATGCTGGAAATTCGGGCGGGTACTGGCGGAGATGAGGCTAGTATTTGGGCGGGAGATTTGCTGCGGCTGTATTCGCGCTACGCTCAAACTCAAGGGTGGCAGGTGAAGTTGGTGAGCGAGTCGCTGGCTGAAATGGGCGGCTTTAAAGAGGTGATTCTGGAAGTTACGGGCGACAGCGTTTACAGCAAGCTGAAGTTTGAGGCTGGAGTACACCGGGTGCAGCGAGTGCCTGTGACTGAGGCTGGCGGCCGGGTGCATACTTCGACGGCGACGGTGGCTGTGATGCCGGAGGTGGATGATGTGGAGATTCACATCGATCCGAAGGATATTGAGATGAGCACGGCTCGATCGGGCGGCGCTGGCGGTCAAAATGTGAACAAGGTGGAAACTGCTGCGGATTTGTTTCACAAGCCGACGGGAATTCGGATTTTCTGTACTGAGGAGCGCAGTCAGTTGCAGAATAAGGAGCGGGCGATGCAGATTTTGCGGGCTAAGCTCTATGAGATGAAGTTGCGGGAGCAGCAGGATGAGGTGAAGTCGCGGCGTTTGGCTCAGGTTGGTACTGGTTCGCGATCGGAGAAGATTCGCACTTACAACTATAAGGACAATCGGGCTACCGACCACCGTTTGGGGGAAAATTTCTCGCTCAATAGTGTTTTGGAAGGGGATATTGAGGGGATTATTCAAACTTGCATTTCCCAGGATCAGCAGGAACGTTTGGCTGAGTTGGCTGCTTCTACTAATTGATGGAGTGATGGGGGGCTAGGCGCATTGTTTGCTCAGCCTCAGTTCCCTTGTTACGCGGGAGATATGGTTGAGTAGGGCTTCCCAAATTGCATCGGCGCTTTGGACGGGATATTTGAAATGTTCGAGGTCGTATTGTACAATGACTTCTAGGGGTGCTAGGATTTGCTGGTTTCGACAACTGGCAATTGCTGCGATCGCCTCTTGTTGCCATCTGGCAAATAGTCTGTAGCTGAAAAAGGAACTGCATTTTTGTCCTTTCTTGTTCAGATAAACGACTATTACTTGATGTTGTTTGGGGTAGACTTTGACTATGCGGTTGACGGGGATTTTCAGGGCTTCGGCTGCTTCCGTTTTGGAGATTTGCCAGCGCTGGGGTTTTAGCCAACCCGAGGCTGTAAGGCTTTGACGTGTGTGGCTGGGCTTGTGAGTTTTTTGAGTGCGTCTCTTGGTCATTGGTATTTCTCCTAAATCTGTTTTCATTAAAATTAAAACTTTCAATCTAATTAAAATAATATCTGCTAAATCTTCTCCTGTCAAGCAAGACAGGTAAATTTGTTGGTACACAAGTAAACTAGGAATTGTGGTTATCTCGTGGCTGATATCGTGGACGCAGAAGCTAAGAAAAAACTGAGTGAGGTTGTTAAATTAGCGCGGGGCTCGATGAGTCTGACTGCTTTTGGCAAGCTGTTGGGAGTATCTGCTGCTTCTGTCTTGTATTGGGAAAAGGGGCAGGTACTTCCAGATACGAAAAATTTGACTCAGATTGCGACAAGAGCAGGCTTTACGATGGAAGAGCTCATGGCTCATCTTGAAGGCAAGCCGGTGCAGGAACCCGTAGATACTAACGATCTGCTTAAAAAAATTCAATGTATACCAATTAGTGAGTTGGCAGTGATTGGTAGAGCTGTGATGGATAGACTCGCGGCGGCGGCTGAGTCGTCTGGGAAATATAGTTGATGTATCAGTTGGCAAGTAGACTGCTATGTACGATCGCATAGCTTTTAAGTCGTGAACATCCAAAATAGACAAAAACTTAGTGAAATCATCAAAACTGCTCGCGGAACAATGAGTCAGCGAGCCTTTGGCAAGCTTTTGGGCGTTTCTGCTACTGCTGTTCAGCTTTGGGAAAGGGGCGATACGGTTCCAGAGACGGAAAACTTGGGTAAGCTCGCAGCGAGAGCAGGCTATACTCTGGAAGAGTTTCTCAGCTTTTTGGATGGCAATCCAGTCTCGCAACCACCAGAAATTAACGATATTCTCAAAAAAATTCAGTTTTTGCCTCTGAGTCAGGTGGCGCTAATTGCTAAAGCTGTAGCGGATAGATTTGCTGCCTCGGCTGAGGCTGCTGGGGAATGAGTTAGGATCGATCGCGATCGCCCGTTTTGCAGAAGTAGATCCCGATCGCCCTTAAAAATTTCCACAACTCGTGCTTATCACAAATCGAGTAATTTGTCAAGGCAAAATCTACTTTGTTACGGAGTGCGATCGCCCTTATGCACTTACGCACTCCAAGCAAAGAAACCGGGTTTTTTATCAAGTTTGCGGGATACAACGCGTGTTATCGTAAAAAACCCGGTTTCTGGGCCCCTATGCGATCGCCCTTATGAAAAAACCACTCGCCCTATTCCTGAATCAAGATGTCTAAAAACTCTTGGACAACGCGATCGGGTTCTTCTGTGCATCTGTTAGCGTCGCAGTAGTGGATGATGCTGATACCGTGAGATGCAAACAGTCGATCGCGCGTTTCATCTTTTTCTGTGTCGGGATGCCATATTTCCAGAATTCCCCATTTGCCTTGGTGGAATATGAGGAAATCTGGTTCTTGGTTTTGTCTACCTGCGGATGTTGTGAGGCGGGCTTTGGAGTTGGGGAAGAATAGGGTGTTTGTGCGATCGAGGGCTTCGGCAATTTTTACTTGTTCTTGGCTGTGAAAGCGCAAATCATTCCAGTGATAAATGCGTTCTCTTCTGCTCGACAAAATTCCCTGGTTATGTGCGTCTTCAACCTTGATAATTTCCTCGGATACTGTATTATAATCAGATATAATTGCACCGTGTAAATCAGTTGACGAATCTGATTCACTTAAGTTTGCGAATGATACTCTGGAGCCGCTTAAGTTAGCACCGCTGAGATTAACTCCAATAACTTGAGTTCGATGTAAAGTCACTTGATGTCGCCGCAAGTATCGTTTTATAACTGCTTTAATATTACTTTTTTTTACTTTTTCGTCAAAAGCGTCTGAGAGTAGCTTCCAGAGTTTATAGCCAGCCGCTTTAATATATTCATCATCATATTTAGAAAATTTAGCAATTTCCTCATAAGACTGTCTGCCTTCCCAGGACTGTTTGAAGATTAGCTCTTGCACGTCGTTTAACTGTTCGTCGTCATCTAGGACTGTTTCGACAATGGCGAGAGCTTCATCCACAGTCATAGGTTAAATCCTCTTAAAGGTAGTGTCCGAGTGGAGGTTGTGCTGGCATGGTTTATGACACTTTGACCGTGCGCGCACATTGCTGTAGATAGATTTTATCACAATCTCCAAGATGTTGCTACTATTTCTCACTTTTTGTCACTTTTTCTCACTGACAAAGATGAAGTTGACTCATTAGAATACTTAAATGTCAGCAAATGGCTGGCGTTCATAATTTACAAATTACCGTAGCATAGGAGTTAACAAAAGTGAGTTTACCATACAACCTTGCCGAGACAATTCGGAATATTATGGCTACTTTGGCTTTGGCTCAAGGAATTTTATCCCCCTCACAGGTTTCTGATATTCCCAACTCGACAATAATAGCTCAATTTGAAGAGCAAATCGGAATAGCAGACCAGGCAGAAAGAGAGAGAGTAGAAAGGGAACTAAAAAAAGTAAAATCAAGTCAATCGACTATGCTAGAGATAGCTAAAGAAACAGGCTATGGTAGCGGTAATTATGGCGGATAAAGCAATTTTGATTAATTTTTACCAGTAGACACAACCATCAGGGGATTGAGTGGCAATTCCCCTGATTACCTAATCAAGGAAAGTATCAATGTGGATTTTAATTTTAATTGTGCTGGCTGTAGTTGTCTACTTCGTGGTGTCACAAGCATCAAGCAGTAATCCAGCTAGTAAGGCATCAAGTAGGACTCAAGCTAGTAAAGCATCAAGCCAGAATTACACTAATCAAGTAGATTATTCAAATCTTGAAGTAATATCACTTGACAGCAGCGTGTCTATTCACTATAACTACACACACCTTCGTGACCTACTAGCAGAGGGCAAATGGAAAGAAGCTAATAAAGAAACAGGACGGCTGATGCTCGCCGTAGGATATCTAACAGCAGAGAAAAAAGTCCGGGATGGAGAATGGACGCACGCTGATCCGAGGACGGACTGTTTAGATTTCCTACATTTGATGTACTTCCCTTGCGCTGACCTTGGTACTATAGATAGACTGTGGCTTAAATATAGCAATGGTCGCTTTGGATTTAGTATACAAAAGCGAATTATGTCAGAACTAGGAGAGGATATCATATCCTTTATAGGTAACTTCAACGACTCCTATCAGGAACGTCAGAAAAAACGTGAATTAAGAGGGAGCTTCGAGAGACGGATAGGATGGTACACTCCTGACAGTGAGGACAGTGCTGGTAGAATGACTCTTAATTTAAAAACCTATAACGATCTTACTTTTTCAATGCAGGCTCCACATGGACATCTTCCCACGGCGAATTATTGGCAGGAAGGAGCTAGGGGCAGTCGCGATGTTGGGCCATTTGAAACTCAACCGCTGTTAGATTGTTACGACTTATTACATCTCTTGGATAGGCTTTCAAGTTGCGGTATTGCTCTGTAGTCAAAATCCTTGTCACATAAACTTGTTTACACGCTTGTAGAGAAGATGAGATTGAGTGACGATCGCCCTTTCACTCCTAAAAGCGATCGCATTTCCTCACCCTCACTTTTCTAAAACCTTCTCCGATCGCCTACTTTGAAAGTTTTTGAAGTACGTGAAGCGAAGCTATCCCCTAGGGAATCGCCCTCCCACTCAAATCGCTTCCAGTCCATCATACTTTCAAAGATTCTCGCTGCTGCTCCCTAGTAGGCACTCCATAAGCAGTATAAGGTCTAAGATCAGGCGGTTGAAGCCCCAAAACAATTGATTTAGCCGGAACTCCCGCTGAAACTAACTCCTCAGCAATCAGGCGATCCGTATTATTTGCTTGAATCCACACCTGACCGTCAATAATATCAATATGAATCACGCAATGGTGAATGCGCTGCTCATTAAACCAACCTATATTTATTAACATATAACGGTCATTTTCCAATACTTCGGACAGTTTTTAAGCAGCGAGAGTACCATAGGATAGGACTGACGGAAGGTTAGGGTGATTTAAAATTAAATTCCGGTCTAAATCTAACTTATCAATAAAGGTGTAAAGTATATGCCTATTGAATTCACGGCGTTTATAAGAGGTCATGGAAAACACGAATGGCTTGGGAGATGAATGACGATTATAAGCTTCATATTTGGCTAAATTTAGAGCAATTAGACTGGCGTTAAAATGAAAATCAAGGCATTGACCACTACGAGATTGACAATTGGATAAGCCCGTAAATTGTTTGGCATCACGAAAAATAAACTCAATCTGAAAACGAGCCTGATAATACTCAAGTATTTGCTCACCTGTCAGCTCGATATCAGTGCTGAATAATAAAATATTTTTGATTTTACCATTGGGTTGGAGTTCTGAAAGACAAGCTAAACGTATTTTGCATTTTAAAGAAACACTCCATACTACTAATGAGTAAAGCTTAACTCCCGGTTTAACTTCTTTGATGAAGGTTAAGTTTTTTAACTTATTACATTCTACTTTTCCATCGTATTTACGAGGTGCACATATTTTATTTTTTTCACCTGTATAGAGGTACTTTAAGTTGGCATCTGAGCGTAATTTACTAATCAAATTTAAATTTGAATTTCGTACAGCATCCCAGAACTTAGCGCGGCAATAATAACCATCAGCTACCAAATAGCGTACAGATTCTGGCAATAAAGAACGGGTTTTTTTTAAATGTTGAGCATAGTCTTCAACTCTTGTTATCTCAGGCGTTGAGCATAGTCGTGCTTTTTTTTTAGTTGGTTTTTTTGATTTTCTTTTCCTTTGAGCAGTGAGGGGATTTTTGGGTAGTTCTGTGGGAGGACGCCAGGGTGTTTGTTGTACACTCACACTATAAGACAAATGAGTTTCGACTTCGACCACAGAAATTACAGAAATTTCTAATCCCTCTTCCGGTCTGCCAGCTACACCATTATAAAAGCTAGCTTTCCCTTCAGTTTTTTTGCCACTCTTGTCAATAAATGAACAATCGATTACAGCAATAATAGTTTGCTCAGAATCCAAGGCTTTATTGATAAAGTATTGATTAAATTCTGCGAAATCAAAGTTTTTCAAAAAATGCCGACGATAAGTTTTTTCACTCAACGAACTGTAACGGCTCAGATTGGTAAAGTTTACCTTGCCATAAACAAGCAATATGGTGGAAAACAAGGTCACCATAAACTTTTTTTGGGATTGACTAATCCCTGACATTTGTTGTAAAATTGATTCTAGAATATTCATCAGGCATTTTTTTAAGTTCGTCTATTTTTTGAGCTTAATCTAAAAAGTGCCTTTTTTTGGGAGTTTCGGTTAAAATTCCAGGGATTTTTTGTCTCTGTTCGGGGAGCGTCCCTGTTCCAAAACTGTCCGAAGTATTGATTTTCCAAATCAAAAATTATTTCATTTTAGATCCCACTGTCAAAAACGGGAAGCTCAGCGTATTCAGTAAGGAGCTGCTTAACAAGTTTGCGATAATTATTTAAGCTATCCATTGTACTATTTCCTCTATTTTTGGGTTGAAAACAACCAAATTTAGGCGGTTATGATCTAGTAATATCTGACCAAAACTTTCTCCTTCAAAAAGCTCTGTAAAAGCATTTAGTGGAATCGCAAGATACAGTTGTCTTTCTGATTCCGTCCGTTTTAAGATGTCATAGTAAAGAGTATATTGGCCCAAAGCTTGCTCTAAATCTGCAATTCTAGACTCTCTGATCAAACTTTTAACTTCAACCGCTATCTTGCGATCGTTGTTCTCAGCAGCTAATAGCTGTTCGGCACCAAGATCGATAGGTTTCTATTCGCCCAAGCCAAGGGATACGGATCGCGGGTAATTGTCCAGCCAGCCTTAATCAGAGCCTGTTTGACAACTTGAGGATAAATGTCTCTTGCTGGCACGATCGCTCTCTTTTGCTATCGAGGTTGACACTGACTATTATAATTTGCAGAAGTCTCAACCATTATTCGAGAAATTCAATCTGAAACAACACGATCGCCCGTTAGCGAAGCCCTCGAAGAGGATCGCCCCACCCAAATAGTCCTGAACCCACATCGAGGCCAGAAACCGGGTTTCTTCCTATATCTCTAGCCCAGAATCTGCGATTTTTCAGAGAAACCCCGTTTCTTCGCGTAACTCCTACCAAATCAAAATCTGGCAATACGCTAAATATAATTAAAATTTGTTAAGATTAACTCGACCTCAGCGCCGGCATCCCATCCGCCGCTAAACCTGCCCTTCCCCAGTCCCCACAACAATGCTGCGACTCGAACACATCAGTAAAATTTACCCCACAGGCGTCGTACTCAAAGATGTCACCTGGGAAGTCAAACCGGGCGATCGCATCGGCTTAGTCGGCGTTAACGGTGCCGGCAAATCCACCCAACTCAAAATCATCGCCGGCGAAATCGAACCCACCGCCGGCGAAGTCATTCGCCCCGCCAGCCTCCACATCGCCTACCTCTCCCAAGAATTTGAAGTAGATCCGACTCGCACCGTCAGAGAAGAATTTTGGCGCGCCTTCAGCGAAGCCAACGAAGTCCACGAATCCCTGATGCAAGTCCATCGAGACTTGGAAGCCTCCACCCCAGAAAATCTCGACGAACTGATCCACAAAATGGATCGGCTGCAACGGCAATTTGAAGGCTTAAACGGCTACGGTTTAGAAGCCCAAATCGAGAAAATTCTGCCCGAAATCGGATTTGAACCCGAAGACGGCGATCGATTAGTCAGCGCCTTCAGCGGCGGCTGGCAAATGCGGATGAGTTTGGGCAAAATTCTACTGCAAAAACCCGACATCCTGCTGCTAGACGAACCTACCAACCACCTCGACTTAGAAACGATCGAATGGCTGGAAGTATACCTGAAAGGGCTGATCACCCCGATGGTAATCGTATCCCATGACCGGGAATTTCTCGATCGGCTCTGCACCCAAATCGTCGAAACAGAACGCGGCGTTTCCAGCACCTACCTCGGCAACTACTCCTCCTACCTGCTGCAAAAAGCAGAAGCCAGAGAAGCCCAACTCAGCGCTTACGAAAGCCAGCAAAAAGAACTCGAAAAACAGCAAGCATTCGTAGAAAAATTCCGCGCCAGCGCCACTCGGAGCACCCAAGCCAAAAGCCGCGAGAAACAGTTAGACAAAATCGAACGCATCGAAGCCCCCACCGGCGGATTAAAAACTTTGCATTTCCGCTTTCCCCCCGCACCCCGCAGCGGTCGCGAAGTGGCAATAATTGAAGATTTGGTGCACACCTACGGCGAAAAAATCCTATTTTTGGGAGCAGACTTATTAATTGAAAGAGGCGATCGCATAGCCTTTCTCGGCCCCAACGGCGCGGGCAAATCCACCCTGCTGCGACTGATTATGGGTTTAGAAAAGCCTTCGGAAGGTACAGTCAAATTGGGAGGCCACAACGTCATCCCCGGTTACTTTGAACAGAATCAGGCAGAAGCCTTAGATTTGAATAAAAGCGTGATCGAAACCATTCACGACGAAGTTCCCGACTGGAAAAATGAAGAAGTTCGGACTTTGTTGGGCCGTTTCTTATTTACCGGCGAAACTGTATTCAAACAGGTTGGCGCTTTAAGCGGCGGCGAAAAAGCCCGCCTAGCTTTGGCAAAAATGCTGTTGACTCCCGTGAATTTGCTGATTTTGGACGAACCGACAAATCACCTCGACATTCCGGCGAAAGAGATGATGGAAGAGGCGATTCAGAATTATGAAGGTACCGTAATTATCGTTTCGCACGATCGCTATTTCATCTCCCAAGTCGCTAACAAAATTGTCGAGATTCGGGATGGAGAATTTCGCCCTTATTTGGGAGACTACCACTACTATCTCGATAAAATAGCTGAAGAAAAAGAGCTAGCACAAATCGCTAAACTTGAAGCAGAAAAAGCAGCTAAAAAAGCAGAAAAAGAAGCCAAGAAAAAAGCTGCGGCTAAGCAAAAATAAACTTGCGTCCCTCGCAGATAAACCTTAAATCCGCGTTTATCTGCGTGCATCTACGGTGAAACAAGAATCAGATTCTTAACTAGGGCTTGCTGAACAGGGTAAGAGCATCTCAATCAGTCTTGACAAAAGGATTTGAGAAGAAGCATCATGTATTCATCATTCATTGCAGCGAGTTTCCTTTTCTGTCGCAAGCTACGCTTGAGAGTAGTTTCTTGATTGACAGCATTCAGGGACATCCGTCTGATAGCAGCCAAGTTCCGAGGGCTATTCAACGACCGAATGCGACATCGATCGGCTCTTCTGAACTTATGGTTATAAGTTTCTCTAATCAGAAAAGCAAGCTAATACGCGATTCCTAAAATTATTAAAATTAGAAAAACCATACCCTTGCCGCATTATCAACTTAATCCGATTGTTGATTCCTTCCATGACTCCACTTGTGGTGCGATGAAGAAAGTAGTTGCAAATGCCCTCAAAATGATTCTCAATTGTTGATGCAGATTCTCTCTGTCGGGGCGACAAGTCGCCTATAACGCTGATAGAATAAGCCTCATAGCTCTTATGCCTTGTTGATAATTAGGTA
>NZ_JAUBOS010000168.1:0-1092 GCF_036700365.1 Microcoleus sp. w2-18bC1 | reverse complement strand
TTTTAAATCACCCTAACCTTCCTTCAGTCTTGTCTTATGGTACTCTGGCTGCTTAAAAACTGTCCGGAGTATTGTTATTGGAAAAATGCTCTTTGAGAATGGCGGCGGTTTTGTCTTTTGAAAAAGCAGCAATTGAAGTGGGAGTTCAGACGGGTATTAAGATAGGTCATTCAGCTTTACACAGGTTAGTAAGCCAGAAAGAGTGGAGCGAACCAATCGCAGAATTATCAATAAAAGAAACTAGCGTTGATGGAGGTAAAGTTCGTGTGAGAGGTCAACAGGGAGAAGGGTCTCAATGGCTTGATTATAAAGCCGTCAGGCTTCATTCCAGTTTTTATGCTGCATATTTTCAAGAGAATGAAAGCTTAATTAATTTTGTAAATAATCAGCCTTTAAGTCCCCTCTTAACCTGTTTGGGAGATGGACATGATCGAATTTGGAATTTAATTAATAAATTTAATCCTCAAGGCAGACGGAGAGAAATCTTAGACTGGTTCCATTTAATGGAAAACTTGCACAAAGTAGGAGGGTCTAATAAACGACTGGAACCAGCTAGAAAATTGTTGTGGGAGGGTCAGGTAAAGGAGACAATTAAGCTATTTGAATCCGCCGGTAGTCGCCAAGCTGCTAATTTTTGTAACTACATAACTAAACATCGTCATCGAATCGTAAATTATCAACTTTTATCCGAAGAAAATATTTGTTCGATTGGGTCAGGGGCCGTTGAATCAACGGTCAAACAGATTGATAGGCGATTAAAAATTTCGGGTGCTCAATGGTCGTTAAAAAATATTAGTCAAATGCTTAAGCTGAGGTGTACTTACTTAAATGAATTATTATAAATAATCTAAAATTATTTAGGTATTTTTGGTCAACTTGTTTAAGTTTATATATTTTGATAAGCGAATTTGATTAAAGTCTCGCTAAATTTTTACATCCTATAATATAGGGATCAGCTAAAATAAAAGGGGAACTGTATCATACTTTTCCCCTTTTACAAAATTGGGATGCTCCCGCCTTCCGGTTCGGGAAAAACTACGCTTTTAACTTTGATTGGCGGACTGAGATCAGGTCAATCGGGAAGTCTCAAAA
>NZ_JAUBOS010000026.1:0-74778 GCF_036700365.1 Microcoleus sp. w2-18bC1 | reverse complement strand
AATAGCTGTTTTTACGCCGAGTTTGTTTACAAGGTATCTAGCATTCAAACTGTGACAGACAGTCAAAAAGCTTTAGGCATCGAGCACGGTATTGGTAACTGGCTTACTTGCGTCAGCAACTCAGGTACAAGCTTTATTATTGATGGCAAACACTTGAAGTCGGTCAATCAATGGTACAACAAGCGTGTAGCAAGTTTAATGGAGGGCAAGCCTAATGGTTTTTGGTCACATCAATTAGCACGATTGACTGAAAAGCGAAACCGTCGAATGCGCGATGCTGTAAATAAAGCAGCTCGTTTAGTTGCTAATCACTGTATCAAAAACGGAATCGGTGTTATCGTTTTTGGGTGGAACAAAAGGCAGAAAGATTCTGCCAATATGGGCAAAAAAACCAATCAGCAATTTGTTCAAATTCCTACGGCACGATTGAAAAACCGTATTGCTAAATTGTGCAAACAATACGGTATTATGTTTGTTGAAACCGAAGAAAGCTACACGTCTAAAGCATCATTTGTAGACAGCGATTTTCTACCTACAATCGGTGAAAAACCCGAAGGGTGGAAAGAAACGGGTAGGCGGGTAAAACGCGGTTTGTACCGGACGAGTGCTAACAATTGGTACATCAATGCTGACTGCAATGGGGCAGCCAATATATTGAGAAAAGTAGAGACGATGTTAGGGCTTGACCTTGACGGAGTTTGTAGGGGTGTTTTGACAGCGCCTTCAAGAATTACCTTTTGGTAGTTTCTTTAGAATCCCTGCTGCTTCAGCGCAGGGAGTGTCAAATTTATAGACTTTGCTGTGCGGGACGGCTCGGAGTCCCAAAAAACGGTTTTTACTTTCTGCCCAGATGCTCCGAGTACGATCGAACTTTTGATTGAAAGTTGCGAAAGCTGAAGGCAACCGGTGAAAATCCATAAAGCACTGGTAGAAATATGTCTTGCTTTCCTTAAATCAAGGGGCATAAGATGATAAAATTTTATGGGATGCTGTGCCATACCTGCCGGGTCTGTCAGCCGATCGACCTCAAACCAAAATGTCAAGGTAAAATTGGCAATTGCTGAGAACAAAGCCCAAGAAAAGTTGAGAGGAAATTAATGAAAAAAGTAGTTGAAGTATTAGCAAATCGGGAACAACTGATAGATCGATCGCTGGAGATTGTGCTGTCGAAAATCTCAGAAGCCATAGCAGAACGCGGACTTTGTACGATCGCCGCAGCGGGCGGAAGCACACCGGAACCCCTCTACAGAGCGATCGCAGCCCAAGACCTGGCTTGGGACAAAATTCACGTTTTCTGGGGCGACGAACGCTATGTTCCCCCAGAACACCCAGACAGCAATCAAAAAATGGCGCGGCTCGCATGGCTCGATCGAGTGAATATCCCCGCCAGCAACATTCACCCCATGCCCACAAGCGCCGGCGACCCCGCAGCCGACGCTGCCGCGCACCAAACCGAATTGCAGCAGTTCTTCAAAGTATCAGAGGGCGAGTTTCCTGCCTTCGACATCATTTTATTGGGTATAGGAGACGACGCCCACACAGCCTCTCTATTTCCCGGCACAGCAGCCTTGAAAGTCCGCGATGCCCTAGTAACTGTCGGTAACAAAGACGGTCAACCCCGCATTACCTTTACAGTCCCCTTAATCAACCGGGCCCGGTGCGTCATATTCATGGTCGCAGGAGCCAGCAAACAACCCGCCCTAGCTCAAATTTTTGCCCCCGCAGCCGACGAAATGACCTATCCAGCCAGACTCGTTGAACCAGAAGGCGAACTTTGGTGGCTGCTCGATGCGGCGGCTGGCGAAGCAGTAAAATAGCCGACAGAGCGGCAAGCGTGCCAACACAGTCAGCATTATCACTAACTCAATCTTGCCCATCACAGCTAACGTCACGGCGTCAGCTCAGTTGCTAGTATTAGAAGCAATATAAGAATTGTGGCGGTTAAAGTTAAAATTTGACCATATACACGAGTATTTTTGTCAGGAACCTCAGCCTAAAGGCATGAGGCTTGGAAGAGAAATCTAACAAGCCATTCTGACCAGCCTAAGTCTTAACTGACTACGTTTTGTGAGTCACGACACCCTGGGATACGAAGCTAGTCCCTTGCTCTGTCGCTAGTGGTTAAACAGTTCTAAGGTCACTGGAACAGTGCTGCTAGCCTAACAAGCTCCCTAAACATTGGCGAAGCTAACTTTACCCCAGAAATGGGAGATTGAGGACAACCATATCCTCACGGGGGGGCAACCATACCCCTACCCCGCAAGGGGATTCAATTCAATGTAAAGCCGTCCTGTAAGGACGGGGTTTCAGACCCAACGACTTTTGATGAGGCTGATTTAAAAATCTGGCCGATAGCAAGGAGAAATCGATGATTGTCTGTCCCAATTGCAATCACCAGAACCCCGACGGGGCCAGCCAGTGTGAGGCTTGCTACACGCCTTTACCTGTTACCGCAAGTTGCTCGAACTGCGGTGCAGCAGTTCAGACAGATGCAGCATTTTGCGGTCAGTGTGGCTTTAATTTGCGTCCGGGTTCCATAGTTCCAGAAGTTGAGGTGACAGTACCGTCCCCCTCGCCTGTAGGCCCGACAGTGGTATCATCACCGGCGCCGGATTTAGTGCCACCCGATCCCCTGATGCAAATGGAACCTCTAGTTACCCTGAATAAGGGGCTTAACTTGGAAAAAACTCCTGCCAGCATTCCGACGATTCCAGATCCCCCGCCTTTGCCCTCGGTTCCTGTTACAACTGAATCGGTGGCAACACCAGTAACTATCTCTCCTCCGGTTCCGGGCTTACAGCCAGCAGGTGTAGCTAAAACTCAACTGCAACAGCAGTCGGCGCGCCTGCTACACGTTCAGACAAATACCCCGATGGAATTGCCTCACAGTCTGGCTGTGGTTCACATAGGCAAGCCAAATGATTTAGTGCCGCCGGATATTGATGTTTCGGGATTTGCTAATTCTGAGATAGTTTCTCGGGTACACGCAAATCTCCGGGTGGAGGGAGATGCTTGCTACCTAGAAGATGTAGGCAGTTCCAACGGCACTTACGTCAACAATACTCCGCTACCCAAGGGAAACCGCCACCGGTTGCGACCGGGAGACCGCATCTCTCTGGGCAAAGGAGACCTGGTTACGTTTTTATTTCAAATCTCTTAGAGCGAGTTTGGATTGGGCGATCGAAAGTCTAAAATCTAAAATCGCATCTTGAGGCGCTCTACCAAAACTCAATGCAGCCAATGTGATTAAGCTGACCTTGCTACATCCACTCCAGTCTATACCCGTCCGCAGTTGGATCTTTGAAGACGAGCAGGTCGTCCGGATCGGGCGTTCGACCGAAAACCACGTCGTTCTTTTTAGCGCTGTGGTTTCTCGTCGCCACATCGAATTGCGGCGCAGCGGCATAACTTGGGAACTGATCAATTTAGGTACCAACGGCACTTACCTCGATGGTAAGCCGATCGCTAAGGTTCCCATTGTGGACGGTCTGATCGTTCACTTGGCTCGCTCTGGGCCGAAAATTCAAATCAACGTAGGCCCGAATCAGTCCTCAGTCCAGTTAGGACAAATTAGCGTCAAGCCTAGGGAGGCCAAGGAAATTCACGCTCCCTCGGGCGGCGTGCACATTAGCACGATTCCTGTTTCCGAACACAAAGAAGTTGGCAATTCCAGGGAAGAGGAGGAGTTAACCCAGGCAGATAATAATCGCCATTATTCGGAAGAAGAATATTAAATCGGCTTCTTTGGACGATCGACATTTTTCAAAGGCGGCACTCAGGAGTTTATTTATGAGTACATCACCACAGATTGTTAGGCGCAGCGAACTGCAGGGCCGCCGCACCATCGACCGCAGAACGGCGGAAGAGGTCGGCAGGGTAGATCGGGTTTGGCTCGATGCTCACTCCCAGCGGGCGATCGGCTTTACTTGCAAGTCGGGACTTTTGGGCAGCAAAAAAACTTGGTTCGCTTGGGCACAAGTTGATACGGTGGGGGAAAATGTTTTTGTCACCATTAACCCGGAACTGCCGGAATTGCATCAGCCGGAACAAGCTGTTTGTCCGATCGGGCTTGAGGTGCTCACGGACGCTGGAAATCAGGCAGGTACAGTGGTTGACTACCTATTTGATGCCCGGACGGGTTCAGTCACCCACTACCTATTTAAATCGAGCGGCTGGCGCGGTGTTTTAGACGACATTTACTTGTTACCTGTGGCAGCTATTTCGACCATTGGCAGCAAGCGGGCGATCGTCTCTGAAGCTGCTGTATCGGAACCAGTGCAGTACGCGGAGGGACTGCACAAAAAAGTCGGTCTGGTAGCAGAGTTTTTACACGAAGATTTCGACAGAACTCTCAAAAATGTGGCCGGTGTGAAGCGGGGCGCTCAAAGTCTGGCGGAAAAATTCCAAGATAAAGCTCTCGAAGTCAGGGATGTAGCTCAAGAAAAAGTTGCAGAGTTGAAACGGCAAAGGCAAGAATCTGTCCAGCCAGAGCCGAAACCGGAGCCGCCTGACTCAGATTTAAGCTGAAGTTTGGCCTTCCCGCTCGTCGGGGGACTAATTGCCGATCGCATTTTGGGGCCGCGCGCGCGAGGAAGGTCGATCGGTATTTTCGCTATGAGAGATTGATGCGTTGTCGCGCTTAAAATTCCAGTGCTGCTCAAAGCATTGTATTTTAAAGGTATCGCATCAATAAGGAAAATGTTAGCAACTCAAAATGACCTATGCTGTTTGATACAATCAACAAGTATTTTATCTAGAGACCCCAGGATTAATAATTGGTTAACTTCTTTCTTTATAAACAGCGAGTCCTTGAGCAGTGACTGTCGCCCGATCGAAAAGTCGAATCAGCGGTGCAACCAGCGCGGGTCTGAGTTAAATTCTCTGGTTCATCAGCGGGAAAAGGATTATTTAGCCGATCGAATTGAGCGGCTCACCCATCGGCAGAATCGCTCCCTCACAGACCACATTAATCAAGCGGTTAAAACCGCCGTCCATCACTGGGAAGTTCACCCGACTAATCACATCGTGTTTGCTTGTTACCGAGGACCGCAAAAATTTGCGCCTGCGCCAAAAGCTCACCCTCAAAAGTTGCTTCAAATGCCTCAAGCAGCCAAAAGTTCAACTTTTACGGCAGATAGAGGGAATAGGGGCGCACTGACGACGCCTTTAAAAAGCAAATTTTTTGCAGTTTTCTCCCAAAAAATCTCTCTGGAAGTATCCCCGTTTCAGTCTGGCGGTGGAGTGTCAAAACATCAGTGATTACCTTAACTCTTTTACATCCTATCCAGTCTGTCCCAGTTCAAAGTTGGTGTTTTGAATCAGAACCGGTGGTTCGGATCGGTCGATCAAACGACAATGATGTAATTATTTACAGCGCTGTAGTTTCCCGCCACCACGTAGAACTGTGGAATCACGCTAATGGCTGGGAAATTATTAATTTTGGTGCTAACGGCACTTATGTAGATGATAGACCGATCGCTCAGGTGTCTGTTGTGGACGGGATGACAATTCGCTTGGGCAATTCCGGCCCAAAAATCAGGATTCGGGTGGCCGCAGCGCATCAACCGGGCAAAATAATCAAGCCACCGCAGCGCGAACTCCGCCAAAAGGACGAAGTTTCAAAAGACAGGTCAACACCTTGGCCTGGGGGCGTGGGAATAATCGAAGACGATGAACATGGGGGGCTGACTCACATCGATCTTGACTGACCGGCAGCTATCTCTCCCTGCTGGCTAGTTCCAACAAAGCGACCGATGCCCAATTCGAGCGTATAACTAATATTTTGGTAAGTTGCCTGATTTGTGCCTAAATATCCCTATACATTAATTAACAGCTTCTCTAGTAGGATTTCACCCTTCTAAAGATAAGATTGGGGGGAGATCGATCGATATTAGCTCACTTTCGCTGTTTGCCCAGCGGCGGTAATCTAAGAGCAACTGGTGCATCAACCGCTGTTTGACGCTCAGCAGTACGCTCTTGAGCAAAGCGTTCCCCGTTGCTTCTAAAATGGGTTTGGGCGTCAGCCAAAACGGCGGCGGTAATTCTACTTGCACTTCCAAATCCGCTTTTCCTTTCAAGTATGCTACCCCGCTGCTTTGGTGTACACAAAGCTTTCCTTTGAGATTGAGAGCAAAGCGATCGTTTATATAACCCACGCCACGAATTTCGCAGGCCACGGACTCCAAATTGATTGTGCCATCCGACTCAGACCACACCCTCATGTCTACTGTGGGTTGAATGCTCAGCATCATAAATTGTAACGGTCGCATTTTCAGGCGGAAACAGTCATCGCTTAGCTGTTGTGTGCGACTTTGATCGACCAGGGCGTTCACCAGTCGTCTGGGCTGGCGTAGATAATGTTGAATGGGAACCCGTTCCTCTGGTACGGCGATCTCAACGGATTGGGAAGCATTAAAGCGGATATACATGAGAAAATATCAAAATATAGGATTCCTAAGCATATCTTAATAAACTATCACCTTTTTTAAGGTGACATAAGTCGCGCGCTAAGTCGCGAACCCAGCAATGTCATCCGAGAAATCACTGATAAAAGCTTTCGGGACATCGCTAATTTTTCATCATACTTCGTAGCTGATGAGAGTAAAGCAAACATTTGTAACCTAAAATTGCCTCTAAATGAAAATTTCTATCGCACATCTCGGCCCTGTTGGTACAAATGCAGAAACAGCGGCTCTAGCTTATGTCAATTGGTTGAGCCTGGAAACTAACTTGGAATGCACCCTGTGTCCTTATTCCACCATTTCCCAAGCGCTAGAGGCATCTGCCGTAGGGCAGGTTGACTATTCAGTTGTGCCCGTCGAAAATTCGATCGAAGGCAGCGTGACTGTAACCTTAGATACACTCTGGCGACTCGATCAACTCCGCATTCAACACGCCTTAGTTTTGCCAATTTCCCACGCCTTAGTGTCTAATGCCAAAAATTTTAACGAGATTCAAAAAGTTTACTCTCACCCGCAAGCGCTAGCTCAGTGTCAGGTATGGTTGGGGCAGTTTATTCCCTCAGCTCAATTAATTCCGGCGAATTCTACGACGGAAGCATTGCAATATCTGGAAGATAGAAATGTAGCAGCGATATCTTCGCCAAGAGCGGCTGAACTTTACAATTTGCCAGTGTTAGCTCAACCCATTAATGATTATCCCGATAATTACACTCGATTTTGGGTACTCAGCAGGAGTGGGAGAGAAATCGCCAACGTAGAACCAGGGGAGCGCTCATCCATTAAATCCATTACACAATCTGCTTCTAAGTTGATCCTCGATGCTTCACCGTCTAATTGCACCCATACCTCACTAGCTTTTAGCGTACCTGCCAATATGCCAGGAGCACTTGTAAAACCTTTGCAAGTATTTGCCAGTCGTGGTATTAATTTAAGCCGGATTGAATCTAGACCTACTAAACGATCGCTCGGAGAATATATTTTCTTTATGGACGTTGAGGCTAACGCCTGCCAAGCATTTGTTCGATCAGCACTGGAAGAATTAAAAAATCACACCGAAACTTTAAAAATCTTTGGTTGCTACAGCTTACTGTCAGTAGTATAATTTATTTTTATGTACTATACTTTTTAAGTAAAACTTAGGAGGCTGGCGAAATGAATGCTGATGAACTTCTCAAGCGATACGCAGCCGGAGAAAGAAATTTTCATGAAACCAACTTGAAAGAGGCTTCTTTGCGAGAAGCTTTCCTAATTCATATTAATCTAGCCTGCGCGAATCTCAAAGAAATAAATTTTGCTTTGGCCAACCTAGGGCAGGCAAACTTAATAGGTACTAACCTCAAGAATGCTTGCCTTGTGATGACAAAACTCAATGGGGCAAACCTGAGCCGAGCAGATCTAAGTTTCGCAAGATTAACAGGAGCTGACCTGATTGAGGCAACACTGAAAAACGCAAACTTGAGCGACACCAAAATGATCGGTGTTGATTTGAGCCGATCCTCATTGTACGCTGCCAATCTAATGGAAGCAAACCTCATAGATGCTTGCTTGGACAATACAAACCTCGAAAAAGCCAATCTAAGCGAGGCTAAACTGCGGGGAGCGAGTCTCAGAACAGCCAACTTGAGAGGCGCTTTTTTGTGTGAAAGTAACCTTGAGGGCGCAGATTTGAGAGGAGCTGACTTGAGGGGTGCTAATTTGAGCGGGGCATTTTTGTGTGGCGCTAATCTCGAAGGAGCTAAGCGAGATAAGAAAACAATTTTCAGTGGGACAATACATTTTTGCGTCAGACAAGTTTGAGTTCACGCAATATATAACCGGAGAGTCCGACAACTAAGGACTAAAAAATATACTATTGACTTGGCTGAAAGTGAAGTCTATTTGCTGCTGTACCTTAGCAAAATGAAGCTGCATCTTGAGGATCTCTTTCTTGGAATTGGCTTGAGCAATCTTACTTTCCAAAGCCAGCAAGTTGCGATTGAGAGTTTCTACTCGCACAGTTTGGTAGTCTAAGTCAATTTTTAGTTCTGCGGCCTGATCGACTTGAACCTGCTGGCGAACTACGGCGAGGCGGATTGAATTCTTATCCTGTGTCTGAAGAGCTAGCAAAGCTCGCTGCTGCCACTGGTTGGCTTGAGATTCAGCTTGATTGTACAGCCACTGAATCCGCAGTTGGGCGGAAATCGCACTGGCAACAGCCTGACGCAGTTCTTTGAGAGGTTCCTGAATTTCTAAGATTAATAGTTCCCAAAGATTCATCAGTTCGCTGGTAAATTCTTCCCGTTCTACAGAGGCTACCAGCGCTTCTAATAGCAACAAATTTGGTTGCATTTGCTGCGTAATTGTCTCAAATATTAACTGTGCTTCGGACATTTGCCGATCGTAATTTTTTTCTGAGACTGCACCGGATGAGTGCTTTAATATTTTTTCCGTGCTGTCTACCTCAGCTTCTGCATCTGAACTTGAAGCTACAAAGGCCTGTAACTTTTCGCGGGCGATCAAATTAAGCCTTTGTCGAAGCAAATCGCAGGCCGCCCGCTGCACTGGCCCTGTTTCGCTTTGACAAATCTTGATGACTATTTTTAAGCCAGCATCGCCGTAATTGAGTGCCTCTCTCAGGGCGGCAATTCGATGTTCGTTGACAGAACTAGACAGCCGATGTTTAACTCCTGCTAGTCCGCCAAGCACTACACCGCCCACAGGAGGTGGCAGTTGACCGCCTCTAACTGCATCGTATGGTTTCGGTTGGCCGTGATTTTCTAACACAAGCATTTACTGCTATAAGGAACCTATCCGAACCTGTTTGAAGTTAAGAATTGAACAGATACCAGTTCGCAAAAATAATGGAACTGTAAGCGCGCGATCCAAACCCTTAGTTCATCAGTAAATCAAAAATCAAAAATCGAAAATCGAAAATCGAATGATTTGTGTGTAATTCTTTCTGCAATGCAGGTCAAATAGATCGTACTTTTTCCTAGACCAATTGGCTACTTGAGTGTATCTTTCAGTACAGTCCTCGCTGCCAAGTGATTGCGAGTAGAAGTCAAAATTTCGGTTTCGCGTTCCAATCTCGCAGCAGTATCTTGCAATTCTAAAAGAGTTTGCTGTTCTGTCGCTGCGCCGTAAAGGTAGCTGGCTACCCAGTACGACAATTCTGTAGGCAAACTGGGAATGTCTTCGGGCAGGTCGATCGGCTGATCCATCAATTTGCTGGAGAGGCGAACTACATCTCTCAGCAGTTGTTCGACATCTTTTCCCAAAGGTCTGAGGTCTTGTTGTGGCGGTTCGTCTTCGATCCATTCTACTAGACCAACTAAATACGGTTTTTCCCGAACGGCGTCCAGGACTCGGAACCGCTGCTGGCCGAGAGTCATAATTTTCATGCGATCGTCGGGCAGGCGCTGGCAGTGAATCACTTCGGCGCAACAGCCAACGGCAGAGACTTTGTTTTGGTTGGGGTCCCACATGAGTACACCGAAACGCCGATCGCCCTCCAGAATCGTATTCATCATGATTCGATAGCGAAACTCGAAGATTTGCAGTGGCAGCGGTCTACCTGGAAATAGAACCACTTCCGGCAACGGAAATAAGGGGAGTTCGCGAACTGCTACAGAGGAAGAGGATGCCATTGTCGCTCAAAAGTGACGGTACTTGCGCTTATTTTTCTTACTTTAACTGATTAAAGGCAATTCCGGGCGGGGGTGAGGGGCGATCGGGGGAAATGCGACGCGGGCGATCGAGACTTTCGGCTGATGCGTAGGATCAGAAACCGGGTTTTCCTCAAAAATCCTTGGTTGTTACCCAGGTTTTTGCTTGGTGTGGGTGAATTATCGCGCGTACTCTTGAACCACAAAAACCGGATGACTCAACCCACGCTGATTCTGCTTTTTGATCCGAATTAGGCGATCGAGCAACGAATCAACTTGCTGAAGATAGGCATGAAGAATAGTAACTTGTCCCAGGTAATCTCGATCGTCTTTACAAACAATAATTCCTGCGTGGCGATCGCCACCACGGTGCAGCGCCACAAAATCATCGCGATTGAAGCTAATTACCGCCCGATTTTGTGCAGTCGCAAAGCGCAGAACCTCGTCATCAGGAATTCCTTGATTTGCTTGACCGGCATCATAAGAAGTTAAAACATCACTGTCAAGACTACGTAAATGCTCGACCATTGCGATCGGGAAATTTTCATTGGAATAAAGCCTCACCCTTTCAATCATCGGTTTGATGAGAAATAATAATACGATCGATTTCTTCGCGGTGGCGATCGTAATAACGCCAAGCATTCTCTAGATCGCGATCGTCCAAGACTGGATAATTCCGAAGTAACTCAGCCTCATCAGCCCCCTGTTGGTGAAGCGAAACGAGTGTCCAAACAGGAATGCGGGTGTTGCGAATCCGGGCCTTTCCTCCACAGACTCCAGGCGTACTCTGAATCGCCCTAGCTGAAAGTTTTTCTTGGAACAACAAACTCTCTTCAGGTGTCAGCGATTCAATGACTTGAATTAAGGAGTCAACCAACTGAATGTTCATAGCTGGTAATTGAAGAAATATCGAATAGCCATCGCTTAAACCATCATAGCAAATTTCTCTAAAAAGAAAAGAATCTTATCAACCATTGCATTACCAGCAAGGCAGCTTACAACACCTCGATCGTATTCTCAACTTTAAAACTGGTTTCTGACTATCCTTGCATCCGGGAATGAAAAAAAGGAACAAAGTATTTTTCCCTTGTTCCTTTTTTTGTTATTTTCCAAGCCCTCAATCTACAGCTTGACTTCGATATCTACGCCGGCTGGCAAATCCAGTTTCATCAAAGCGTCAATTGTTTTTGCCGATGGCTGGTGAATGTCGATGATGCGGCGGTGTGTGCGGGTTTCAAAGTGTTCGCGAGAATCTTTGTCTACGTGGGGCGATCGCAGCAAGCAGTAAATCCGCCGCTTTGTCGGTAGGGGAATCGGGCCGATCGCTGTGGCTGCTGTCCGATTTGCTGTATCTACAATTTTTTCGCAGGATGCGTCTAGAATTCGGCGATCGAAAGCTTTGAGGCGAATGCGAATTTTTTGCTGTTGAATTGTTGCCATTTTTGTTTCTTGAATTTTCGAGGTTCAGTTTATTTTTAGTCATTAGTCATTAGTCATCAGTCATCAGTCATTTGTTATTTGTTATTGAACATTTAACCCATAACTACTAACAACTGGCCACTAACCTATAACTACTCACTACTCACTAAATAGCAGAAAAGCCTATTAATATTTGGCGGCTTTTCTGCTATTTAAGCTGTTATGCGAGTCCTACTTGAGAATTTTGGAAACAACGCCGGCGCCGACGGTGCGGCCGCCTTCGCGGATAGCGAAGCGCATTCCTTGTTCGATCGCGATCGGGTGAATCAACTCCACGGTCATTTTGATCCGGTCACCGGGCATCACCATTTCTGCTTCAGTACCGTCATCAGCCGTGAATTGTGCGATCGTGCCGGTCACGTCAGTGGTACGGACGTAGAACTGAGGGCGATAGCCAGAGAAAAAGGGCGTGTGCCGGCCGCCTTCTTCCTTCTTCAGGATGTACACTTCAGATTCAAACTGAGTGTGAGGCAGGATGCTTTTCGGCTTGGCAATCACCATTCCGCGTTCAATATCCGCCTTTAAAATCCCCCGCAGCAGTAGACCAACGTTGTCGCCGGCCAAACCTTCTTCCAGAGACTTGGTGAACATTTCCACACCAGTCACTGTAGTGCTGCGAGTGTCCTTAAGACCCACCAATTCTACTGTTTCGCCGACTTTGATGGTTCCGCGTTCGATCCGGCCAGTGGCGACAGTACCCCGACCAGTAATCGAGAATACGTCTTCAACTGCCATCAAGAAAGGCTTGTCAACTTCGCGTTCTGGGGTGGGGATGTAAGCATCTACTTCTTCCATCAGCTTGTAGATTTTGTCAACCCACTCATTTTCGCCCTTGACTGTCTTGGGATTAGCAAGCATCGCTTCGAGAGCTTTCAATCCCGAACCTGTGACGATGGGGATGTCATCGCCCGGAAAATCGTAAGAGCTCAAAAGTTCGCGAACTTCCAGTTCTACCAATTCCAACAGTTCAGCATCATCCACCATGTCTTCTTTGTTCAAGAAGACAACCAAGCTGGGAACGCCAACTTGCTTAGCTAGCAGGATGTGTTCGCGAGTTTGAGGCATAGGGCCGTCTGCCGCTGACACTACTAGGATGCCGCCGTCCATTTGAGCTGCACCGGTGATCATGTTTTTCACATAGTCAGCGTGTCCGGGGCAATCTACGTGAGCATAGTGCCGACCTGTGGTTTCGTATTCCACGTGAGCAGTATTAATCGTAATACCCCGTGCTTTTTCTTCTGGCGCAGCGTCGATGTCGGCGTAGTTCTTAGCCTTTGCTTGACCTAGTGCAGAGAGAGTCATCGTAATCGCGGCGGTCAAAGTTGTTTTGCCGTGGTCAACGTGACCGATCGTGCCGATGTTTACGTGGGGTTTATTCCGTTCAAATTTTGCGCGTGCCATTCTTGATCTGTTCCTTGTTTTTTTTAGCGATTTTAGACTTGAGATTTTAGATTCTAGACTTTGGATTCAATCCAAAATCCAAAATCTAAAATCCAAAATCATTAGTTCCCTTTGTTCTTAGCGATAATGGCTTCAGCCACGTTTCGCGGCACTTCTTCGTAATGGCTGAATTCCATTGTGAAGATGCCTCGACCTTGGGTTTTCGAGCGGATGTCGGTGGCGTAACCAAACATTTCTGCTAGTGGAACTTTTACAGAAACTTTGGCTATCCCCTGATCCGTCTCTTGACCTTCGATCTGACCCCGACGCGAGTTGAGGTCTCCGATGACGTTCCCGATGTAATCTTCGGGAACTTCAACCTCTACTTTCATCATAGGCTCTAGCAGCACTGGCGACGCCTTCATCACGGCTTCTTTGATCGCCATTGAACCGGCGATCTTAAATGCCATTTCTGAGGAGTCTACGTCGTGGAAAGACCCGTCTACCATAGTAGCTTTGAGGTCAATCACGGGATATCCTGCTACAATACCTGATTCGCACGCTTCTTTCATCCCTTGTTCTGCCGGGCCGATGTACTCTTTGGGTACAGTGCCACCAACAATTTTGGAGACAAATTCAAAGCCGCTTCCGACTTCGGTGGGTTCTAGTTCGATCACGACGTGACCGTACTGACCTTTACCGCCACTTTGGCGGATAAATTTACCTTCGGCGCGGACGGATTTGCGAATGGTTTCACGGTAGGCTACTTGTGGCTGACCCACGTTCGCTTCTACTTTGAATTCCCGCAGCATCCTGTCAACCAGGATTTCCAGGTGCAGTTCGCCCATACCGGCGATGACAGTCTGGTTGGTCTCTGGGTCAACGTTGACTCGGAAGGTGGGGTCTTCTTCCGAGAGTGACTGGAGGGCTTTGGAGAGCTTCTCCATGTCTTGTTTGGTTTTGGGTTCGACAGCCACCGAGATGACTGGCTCTGGAATAAACAGAGATTCCAGAATCACTGGCGCTCCTTCTTCGCAGAGGGTGTCGCCGGTGAAGGTGTCTTTCAAACCCAAGGCTGCTCCCAAGTCTCCGGCTCGGAGTTCCTCAACTTCTATCCGATCGTCCGCTTTGAGTACAATTAGGCGAGAAACCCGCTCTTTTTTGTCTTTGGTGGAGTTCAGGACGTAGGTTCCTTTTTTGAGGATACCGGAGTAGACGCGAACAAAGGTCAGGCGGCCGTAGGGGTCAGCCATGATTTTGAAGGCCAGGGCTGACAGCGGCGCGTTGTCGTCGGCAAACCGCTCTGCTGTGTCGCCGTTGGGCAGGAGTCCTTGAATTGGAGGAACTTCCAAGGGCGAGGGCAGATAGTCGATGACTGCATCCAACAACAACTGAACGCCTTTGTTTTTGAATGCCGAACCGCACAACATCGGGACGATCGTACCTTCGACAGTGCCCTGACGCAGGGCCAAGCGGATTTCGTCTTCCGTTAACTCTTCGCCTTCGAGGTATTTCTCCGTGAGGGCGTCGCTGGTTTCTGCTACGGACTCGATCAGCTTGGTGCGGTATTCTACGGCTAGATCCTTTACTTCATCGGGGATTTCTACTTCCTCGATGTCGGTTCCCATGTCGTTGTTGTAGATATAGGCTTTCATGTGCACTAAGTCTACAATTCCCCGGAAGTTTTCTTCACTGCCGATCGGGATTTGGATGGGTACGGCGTTCGCTCTCATTCGATCGCGAATTTGGCCGTAGACTTTGTAGAAGTTTGCCCCCATCCGATCCATTTTATTGACGAACACAATCCGGGGTACGTGGTACCGATCGGCCTGTCGCCAAACTGTTTCGGATTGTGGCTGCACTCCCCCTACCGAGCAGAACACTGCGATCACTCCGTCGAGCACTCGCATCGAGCGTTCGACTTCGATCGTGAAGTCTACGTGTCCGGGAGTGTCGATGATGTTGATTTTGTAATCTTTCCAACTGGTGGTGATAGCAGCGGCAGTAATCGTAATTCCCCGCTCCCGCTCTTGCTCCATCCAGTCAGTGACTGCTGTTCCCTCGTGCACTTCACCCATCTTGTGAACCATGCCTGAATAGAACAGAATTCTTTCAGTTGTTGTTGTTTTGCCCGCGTCTATGTGGGCTGCGATGCCGATGTTGCGAGTTTTTTCTAGCGGGACGGTACGTGCCACAGCTACCTCCTTAATCTTGTGTTGCTGTTATAATACTATTATACTACACAGTAACCCTATTTTGCACTCCCCAGTGACTTACAAAAGTCTCTGGAGCTTATTGTTACATTTTAATATTTTTTGCAAGATTTGTTTACAAAAATATTAAGGATGCGACATGGAGGATTCAGAGAGTGCATGAATTTTGAGTGCATGAATTTTGATTTTGAGAGTTTTGAGTTTGCTTCACCAATCGCAACTGCGCCAAGAGAAGCAATCTCAACACTCAAAACTTACACTTTCCAATTTCTCACCCGATGCTTTTATATCGAACGATCGCGCTCTTCTCCATGCCCGTTGTTGCAGTTAGTAGCGGTAGTGAGCAAAAGCCTTGTTAGCTTCAGCCATACGGTGAGTTTCTTCGCGCTTGCGAATAGCACTCCCTGTTTCGTTAGCTGCATCCATCAGTTCGTTGGCTAGCTTGGCTGCCATCGAGCGTCCGGTGCGGGCGCGGGCAAATCTGATCAGCCAGCGGAGGGCGAGGGTGGTACCGCGATCGGAACGCACTTCCATCGGCACTTGGTAGGTGGCGCCACCTACCCGGCGGGCTTTGACTTCGACCAGGGGTGTGGCGTTTTTGACTGCTTTTTCAAACAAGTCTAACGGTTCAGCCCCTGTGCGTTCTTGGATGGTTTTGAGGGCGTCGTAGACGATGCTGGAGGCAACGGATTTTTTGCCGTGCTGCATGATCCGTCTCACCATCATGCTTACCAACCGGCTGTTGTAGGTTGGATCTGGTGGAACTGGACGTTTTTGAATAACTGTGCGGCGAGACATAGTTCTATTTGGGATTTTTGATTTTGAATGATTGAGTTTGGGGTTTTGGGATCACATATCGATTTATGACGATCGAGCGTGCAATTGAGCGGCGCGATCGGATTTATTTTTGCTTCCCTACCCCGACGATCGGGCGAGTTCCGTGTTATTTTTTCTCTTTAGGACGCTTGGCCCCGTATTTGGAACGACCCTGCTTGCGGTCTTTCACCCCAGCGGTGTCTAATGTACCCCGAATGATGTGGTATCTAACTCCGGGCAAATCTTTTACCCGACCGCCCCGGATCATTACTACCGAGTGTTCTTGCAAGTTGTGACCGATCCCAGGGATGTAGGCGGTGACTTCAAAACCAGAGGTCAGCCGTACCCGAGCCACCTTCCGCAGCGCCGAGTTGGGTTTTTTCGGGGTGGTCGTGTACACTCTGGTGCAAACTCCGCGGCGCTGGGGGCAACTCTTGAGAGCTGGCGATTTGGTTTTTTTCTGCGTTTGTTCCCGTGCTGAACGGATGAGTTGCTGAATAGTGGGCATGAGTTACGGCATTTCTAGCTTTTTGCTGAATATAGTGATTTGGCTGTATCCGCACTGAAAGTCCCTTCCCCTCTGGGGGGACGGGATGAATGAAAATAATTATGGGTAAGTGAGGATACCAGACTCTGTATTGTACACGACGCGTGTTTCTTTGGCAAGAAATTTGCGCGACCCGCGCTCAAACTTTCTTCCTTGCTGCAAGTTGGGAGGGGGCGAGCGCAACGGGAGAATGGTATGTGACATCCTACAATTTGGGCGCAACTATAATGATTTTCACAGCCGTCAGCAAAATTTATGACATCGCAATATCGCGCTTTTTCGCTCAAATTACCATTGTTAGGAGAGGTGCATTAACTCCAGCCTGGGATCGCATCACAGTCTATAGCCGATCTACATCACATAAAGTTATCTAAAATTGCCGGACAATAAGAAATATACATTGAGTTGACTGCAGATGACAACCAAAGCTTATATTCCTGAATATAAAATTTCCGAACTTTACTTGAACATTTGGAAATCCGGTAAGATCGATCGGACTGTGCTCCAGCAAATTCAATACGCAATTAATTCTCACAGTTTAAAAAGTTCAGAGGATCGAAAAATTGTCACGAGGCTGCTTTATGCAGTACGGCGGGGATGGGTGTCAGTGATGGACTGAGTTGCTTGGGAGTTTTGAGTCAGGGCGCGAGATTGCTTCGTGACTCCCCGGGCGTAGCTGCGTCAAAGAGTTTTGAGATTGCCACCCACTTGCCACCCACTTGCCACCCACGGAGCACAACACACACGGGGTGCATGAGTGGTGATACCAATTTACTATGAAGCTGCATTTAATATAACGCTAAGGATATAGTTCCAACCAAAAAGACATCAGCCTCATTTAGTGTATCTTCATAGTGAATTGGTATGAGCTAAAATCTCATCCATAAAAGTAGACGAATCCCCAATAGATGCACCGCTCTTAAAAGGAAATATTAAGCTAAAAGGAAAGGGTATGTTTAATTCTACAGAACTGCTGATCGAGGCTTTTATCGAACAACTTCAGAACGGGTACAGCCGCACTTACGGAGGCTACAAATCAGACTATGCTGACATTATTGCCTGGGTGGGGGCAATGGCGTTAGAAAACATCGCCAACAGCGATGCTCTTTATCACAATGTAGAACACGCCATTTGCATTAGCTTAGTCGGTCAAGAAATCTTGCGGGGAAAACACATTCGCAAGGGCGGAGTTTCCTGCGAAGATTGGCTGCACTTCATTATTTCTTTGCTGTGCCAAGACATCGGATATGTCAAAGGAGTTTGCCGGCAAGACCAAGAATCAGAAGGATTATATGCTACGGGAAAAGATGGCATGAGAATTGCACTTGCTCCCGGTGCAACAGCCGCTAGCTTAGCTCCTTACCGAGTTGACAGAGCCAAATTGTTTATTGACGAGCGCTTCGGCAACCACAAGCTAATTAATGCTGAGATAATTAAGCAGAACATAGAACAGACTCGTTTCTCGGTGCTTGACGGCAACACTGACGAGGATGCAGGTAATTATTCTAGTTTAGTGCGCGGTGCTGACTTGATAGGTCAGCTCAGCAACCCGCAATATTTGCAGAAAATTGGCGCGCTGTTTTACGAGTTGGAAGAAAGCGGTGCTACTAAAGTTTTGGGCTATCGACATCCGGGCGACTTGCTGCAAAGCTACTCTAAGTTTTACTGGAGCGGCATTTATCCTCACATCAGTGAATCTCTCGGTTACTTGCAGTTGACGCAGGAAGGCAAACAGATTGTTGCTAGTTTGTACGCTAACATATTTCGGATGGAACACCAACGTTGCGATTCTTCTGAGGTTGCTTGATTGCAAAAGTGAGTTCAGCAGTCAGCAGTCAGTTGTCAGTTATCATTGGTTATGTGTAGGTGCTAATAACTAACAGCTCATAACGAATAAAAGAGCACAAATTACCAATTATCACCAATTCCATATTACCTAAGTGTATTTCATCCAAATTAACTAATTTCCTCATCCATTTCAGAATGATATCTGGGACACAACCAATTACTGGGTACCAAAGAAGGCCATCCCTCCCGCAGCGCTTCCAAACAAACAGCACGCACAGTTAACTGACAGTCAAGCAGTTCTACCCCAGCTTTTTCAACTTGCTTTTTGCCAATTTTTAAAATTGATTCATCGCTAAATTCAAAGGTTTTGTGACACTGAATGCAAACCAGATGATGGTGGTGGTGCAATTCGGGAAAATTCAGTTCGTAATGTTTGTGTCCTTCTGCTAATTCTAGTTCACGCAAAATTCCTATCCTTGCTAACAAATGCAGCGTTCGGTAGACAGTAGACAAGCCTATTCGTTCTCCTTGATTCTGCAAAGTCCTGTATAATTCTTCCGCACTTAAATGATTACCCTGCGGTAGATTTTGAAAGACACTCAAAATAGTTTCTCGCTGGGGAGTCAGGCGGCAGCCTCTTTGGTTGAGTTCGACTTTGAGTGAGTTAGCACTGTATAAATTCATGTCGGAAAAAATAAAAAAGTTGAACGAGGATGGTCATGGATTATCTGTTATTTATTCGTGCTATTTTTTAGATGCTCCTAAAGTATATTTTCCGTGATAATCCATATAACTCTAGACTCTCCCTTTAGTCCAGGGTAATCTGCTAGCCACCTATCCCCTTTGCTAAAAGTGGAACTGAAAAAGTTGTTTTCGGTATTTCTGCGTAATTTTTGTGAAGTTTATAGCAATGTTGCGGATAAGCATTGATAAAACAAGTCTTAGGTTCAAAGTCAGTGCAACCGCTCGCATCTTCAGCACAAGCAACGCACGGGCGCACTGTAAATGTGAGGCGGTAGTCGTTAGTAAAAAAATTTCAATCACAAGGAATTGGATACAAGCGCTTGATTTGATGCACTCCTTCTGAAAATGTTACGGACAGACTCCACAAAAATAATCAAAGTGGCAATACATAAATATTAGAAAAAGACAGTCATAAACCACCGAGATACATAGCTTTAGCCCCCAACAAGAAGGTAGTGACACCCAGCAAAACTAGGTGGATGCCCAAGATGGTGGTCACTTTGTGTGCGTCTTCCCATGTGTAGCCAAAGAAAGAAGTTCTTGCTTCGAGGGTGGCTGGCCCTTTGAGGGGGTGAAAGATGCCGCCGAAGCCGAGAAAGGCTGAGCTGATTAGGTGAATCGCCCTAATGGCGAAGTACGGATCAGTCTCGACAATTTTGCCTCCCGCACCCCCGCCCAAGCCGAGTCTGGCTAGGTTTGGCAACGGGATTAAGCCTTGTTCGTACATGGGCAATTCTGAGTTAAAGCGGGAAAGCTCTAATAGGGATAGGCTCCCGCCCAGAAGACGATGAGGCCGGCGTGGGCGACGTGGATACCGAGCAAACGGCTGGAAAGGTTGATTAAGTGGGCGTTGCCGACCCACCAGGGAAATGATTTTCCTTCGGCTGGGAAGGATTTTGCCATGCTGGTCACGGTGATTTACCTCTTGAGAAAGATGCCAGGGGAGTTTTAAGCGATCGCAGATTATTGATATAGATAATCAACAATTTTAGTAGTTTAGTCAAGGGGTATTTGAGAAAAATTTTCACTGATTTGAGTTCAGGTATGTAAATCAGTAGGAAAAAACATCGTTATATCACGATTATGACTGTTTTTGGCGCTTGAGCGGAGTTTGGCTTCTTCTTAGCCAAAATAGCAGCTAAAGGAATACCTCTAAATTTATTGATAAATAATATTATTAAAGAGTATTATGGCTAGAGTATTGTTTAAGTAGGTATCCAATCCTCTCGGAAAAGACAAGGTGGAAAAAGAAATCCGGTACTTTCCTATGGACAAGCTTCTCTAAAAGTACGGTTAGAGGCAGGGCGGTTTCGTTCTCACGAAAATCGCGATTTTGTAGGGGTAGTGTCCCCGTGCCTAGCCCCCCACAGGCGATTTCACAGTTTCAGACATGGGGCTAGCCCCTACAAGAGAATGAAACCGCGCGGTCAGAGGGGGGTGTGGGATTGTTTTTTTCCGAATGAAGAGAGTTAATGCCTACTTGTTGACATATTCATATCAAACTCCAAACAACTAAGCCTGAGAGCAAATGCTCTCAGGCTTTTCTAGCGGAACTTTTAACTGCTTGTTGCATCTGGCGTGCTAGCTCAAGCAGAGGATTTTGTTTGTTCAGCTACTTGCTCGTTGTTGGGTAACTCCAGGCAATAACCAGCCCCGTATACGGTTTTGATGTACCGAGGATGGCGGGGATCGGGTTCCATCTTGGTTCTCAGGTGTCTGATGTGTACACGAATAGTTTCGATATCGTCGTCGGGGTCGTAACCCCACACTTCTTTGAGAATTTCGCTGGGAGAGACTGTCTGGCCGTGGCGCTGAAGCAAGCAGTGCAGCAACTCAAACTCTAGGTGGGTCAGTTTGACTGTCTGAGCGTACCAAACAGCTTCAAACCTTTCGGGGACAAGGGTCAGCGGGCCGTAATTCAGGATTTCGGAGTGTTTGGCCGCTTGGGGGATGCGGTCTGTGCGTCTTAGTAGAGCTCGCACTCGGGCTAGCATCTCTTCTAGTTCAAAGGGTTTGGTCAGGTAGTCGTCGGCGCCGGAGTTGAAGCCTTCTACTTTGTCTTGAGTTTGACTTAAGGCTGTCAACATCAAGACGGGAATGTCGGAGGTGCGCTCGTCACGCCGCAAACGCTGACATACGGTGAATCCGTCTACTCTAGGCAGCATGAGGTCTAGCATGATCAGGTCGGGGAGCATTTGTATGGCTAGTGCCTGACCTTTGATGCCGTCTTCTGCCTGGGTGACTTCGTAGCCAGCCATTTCTAGGTTGACTGCTACGAGTTCGGCGATCGCCGCGTCATCATCAATAACAAGTATCCGAGGCATCATTATTTATCTCACAGCTAACCGAATGGCAGATCCTACAGCCTTCTGGGGGTTCCAGGTAACTTTAACGAACAATTTTTTAATTTTAAGCTTCATTAAGGATTATAAGGTTGATTAAGAACTTTCGGGACTCTGTAAATATTCTTGTACTAATTATAAGCCCTAAGAGCGCTTATCAGAAAACTGTTTACCAAAAATCTTGCTGGGGACAGATTTTTGGTCGGAAAGAACAGCCTTAACTTTTGCAGGGTGCGCCTGGGGCTTCACAGGATCGCCCTAACGGTAGTCTGCGTTTTACATAACCCTGTTAACCGTTAACTGTAATTTTTTTAAGTTAGTTAATTTTGCTGATAAAATTTTTGTGTTTTTGGATTGGTAGGGCCTATTTTTTGGGGTATTGACGGTATTATCAAATAATATTATTATGACTATTTATAAAATAAATAAACAATGTTGGCACCATTTAATTGTATCATATAAAAGTCAAATAATAAATCCCGCAAACTGAAAGTTTTTGGTCAATTTTTTGCGTGTGGGGCTAATTTTTTTATCGCCCTGGAATCAGCAAAACAACCGATAAAAACAGTTGCGTACCTACTGAGGGCGAGTTTCCGATCGAGCTGGCTGAGTATTTTGGTTGGGAAGAGTTGCCTGAGAGCCTAATTTTTGGAAATAAAGACCGCCGATGGTGGCTAAGAATATGGTGTAAGCCGCCGCTTGGACGAGATAAAGTCGCTCTCTGTATCCAAACAGTGCTTTGAGAATCACTCCTGGAAATTGTCGATCGGGCAAAATTTCCGCTGCATTCCACACCAGAGGCCCTAAAATACAAGAGTGGAGTGGTGCGAGGCGATCGTAATAAAAACAAATTGCTGAATATTTGCTATTCATCTGCGACAAAATCCCAGCGGCTTGGTCAAAATGTTTGAGTGCAGATACTGCCAAACCTGCTACGATTAACAGCAACAAAATCCCCATAAACTTGAAAAACAGGCGGATATCAATTTTGACACCCCATTTGAACAGTAGCGCGCCAATGATTGCGGCCCCAGTCAAACCGCCCAAAGCACCCAAAGCAGGAGTTAAACCTTGTTGAAATTGAGCGCTGACAAATATAACTGTTTCAAAACCTTCGCGCAGTACCGCAATAAAAATTAAGCCAAATACGCCCCAGCCGGCATTGCTATTTTCTGTTAAAGCTGCTGTAACTGCTCCTTCAACTTCTGCTTTGAGAAAGCGAGCTTGCTGAGTCATCCAAATTAGCATCCAGCTTAGCATTGCGATCGCCACAATGCCCAACACGCCCTCTAATAGCTGTTTAATGACTGGTGCGTAAGGCTGCTCTGAGGTTGATAGTGCTGCGAGCAATCCATTGAAGAGAATACCCACAATACCGCTAGCACCAATGCCGGCTGCGACACCTGCATAAACCCAAGAATTGAGGTGACTTTGCTCGGCTTTTTTGAGGCAAGCTAGTACAATTCCGACAACTAAGGCGGCTTCTACGCCTTCGCGCAGGGTAATTACAAAAGTGGGTATGGCTTCACTAAAATTCATTTTTTATAATCATGGGGCATGGGCATGGGGTATTGGTCATTGGTGAGTGGAAATAACCAATAACCAATAACCCATAACAACTAACTAATGATTAAATCAACTATAATCCCGCAGCATTTTTTTCAATTCTACTTGGTGCAATTCTTCTTGCCCAATCAAATTGCGGGCATATTCTTCCAAATAAACGCTGGAGTCTGTCACAACTTCAAGTAAAGATTTATACTTTTTGAGCGCTTTTTTCTCGTGATTTAAACTTTCTTCTAACAAGTCTTTCACCGAGTGTTTGTAGGTTTCTTCGATGGGAGCAATTTTCTGACTAGGATGCCCCTCTAAACCGGTGAGAATTTCTCCTGCTTGTTGGGCGTGGATTAGAGATTCCGTGGCTTGTGCTTTAAAAAACTGCACGATGGGAATCCGGTTTGGCCCTGTCACCATTAGTGAATAGTGGGTATAGCGCACGACACCTGCCAGTTCCCATTCCATGATGGTGCATAGCAGTTCCTGGGTTTTTTTCTCGTCAAGTTCTTTCATTTGTTGTTTTAGAAGTAGAATGCCTTAGAGGGCGCTGTTTATAATATCACATTTAAGTTAAAAATGAAAAGTAAGGTGTGGATGGCGAACCTTACCGGATATAGATGTTGTATGTGAGTTAGGGGTTAACTTCTAAGGTGCCAGTAGGAGCAAACACTACAGTAAATTTAGCGACTGGCGCTGCATTGTTGCTGCTAGTTTCGGGAGATTTGAGCAGATGTGGCAAAGGAGTTTCTTGGGTGTAATCCTTGGCTGGTTGATTGAGCGGCTCGAAATTGCTGATCGCCCCATCTTGACTTGTAGTGACTCGATAGACTAGATTTTGATTGAACGTAGGGCTAGTTTGCCAACTTTGATCGATGCGATCGTAGACTTTCAGAGCTAACTCATCTAGTTTTACGCTATCCGTAATTTCTGCTGTCTGATTTGTTCCATCCACCGCCTGAACTTGCTGCTGGCCTGCTGATACAGGTACAGCTTGGACAGTCTTATCTGTAGGGCTACTCGAAATAGCCGTTTCAGTAGACGTATTAGTGAAAGGTACAACCTGTGGAGACTTCTCAGGCAGCTTTTTTTGGCTGTCAACAACTAAACTGGAATTATTTGTAGTCGCAAGCGCACTGCTACTCGCAATCGCTGGTTGGACCAGCCCCTTAGCAACAGCATTATCGGGTTTTTTCCCCTCGATTGTGAAAGACTTGACGTGGGAACCGAGAAACTTTTCTTTTTGGCTGACGCGCCACATTGAGATAGGAAAAGTCACAAAGAAAAGAGTCAAAACTCCCATACTAATCCAAACTATTTTGTGCATCTCCCTGGCTGGGATCGGCTTATTTTTTGTTTCCATCATTAAACCTCGAATTATTTAAGTTAAGGGCAAATAGGGGAAGAGAGGATGCCAGGACATAGCTGTCGCAGCAACTAACAAAGCAAACATCCAGAAAAATATGGTGCGACTTTTAATCTGCTGATTTTTCCACAGCAGATGCAGAATTGGCCAACTGACAAGCCAACCGACAAGCAACATAGTTTCTTTGCCCGTGTAGCTGCCGATGTTTCCCCACAATTCATCATTAGTCTTGCTTCCCGGAATCCAACTACCGAGGTTCCAAAGCATTTCGTTTATCTCTTTGGATGTGTCCCCTAAATGGTGACTCACCATCATTGTGAAACAACCAATTGCAGCGCTAACTATTGCTGCTGCTGCCGGGCCCGAAACGCTAGGCGCAGTTGCCGAACCCTCAGCTAAACCTTTGGGAAAGTGTTTTAATTTGCTCCAAAGTTTTCCGTAAAAAGGTTCATCACCCGCATGACTTTGGCGGGATAATTGTCTGGTCATTTCACAAATCTCCTATGATAGTTGATAGTGGGTAGGGTCAGTGCCACCTTGTCCGCCCTGAGAGTCAATCGATTGAGAGTTTAGAGTTGAGAGTCGATCGATTGATAGTTGATAATTGGCCAATGCTGACTACAAAGCATGAATTTTTGCAACGCCAATTCCACTTACCATGCCCCCCATTGAAAAAAACATTAGCGCCATCAAAGCTACACAGGTTGCGGTTAAAACCGGGCGATTCTGCTTTTCTAAAATTGCATCGCCGTAAGTCCACAGAATCCAGGTGCAAGCTATTGCTAATGGCAGGGTAAACAGGACGCTAAACTCGTGATATTCCATCAAAACATACTGCCCTAAAGGCGAGTTTTCTTTCAGCCAAGCCCGAGCTCCGCCAAAGTCCATGCCTGCCCGATAACGCATATAAGCCCAATTGCCGGTAGCTATGGCTAAAAAGCTCAAAATAGATGACCAAAAGGCTAATGTACGCATTTGCGGCAAGATTTTACCGGCACCCCGCAGCAAGGGGAAAGCTAAATGTCCCGTGTAAACCATCACTACCATTGCAAACATTGCGCCTAAGCCGTGAATGGTTCCCATCAATCGTTGCCAATGGCTGGGATGCAGTAGGTTGACTAAAGGTAAAAACAGAAACATACCAGCCGATAAAAAACTCAGCCCGTAGATAGAAACTTGAGCGATATCTAACTGTTTGGGAAATTCCGATGGAACTAAATCGGTAGTTGAGTCTGGGGTTGAGTGTTGCACCGCTGGCGGGCCTCCTGTAGGTTGGTCGGAAAATTAGTTGAGAATAATTGCATTAGATCTTTGATTTTCTTGAGAATGCAGCCCGTGCGGGAAAAGCCGATCGCCCATTGGCGCGAGTGACAACTGCTAACCTACTGCTAACTATATTAAGTCGCAATAATTCGCACTTTTTAGTTTCTATAACACGCAATACTTTTGCTGTGACTAGCTATCTGCTAATTTCACTGGCTGCGGTATTCAAAAACTTAATGCTATTTATTCTCAAGAGTTGAGAATAAAACCAATGAGAGATTTTCACGGAATTCTTTATATTTTTTTAATATTCTTGTTTGAGCTTGACGGTGAATACAATTGTGGAGGTGAATCTGTAAACAAATATTGATAATTCTTATCAAAAAGTTTCAATTTGGGGGTGCTAGGTAAAATATCCCAATAATTCTTCAGGATTATTTAATGTAAAATTTCTCATCCTCAAAATTTTGCTTTTGAGGCGGTAATCTATATCAAATAAGCGATCGCCCGCCACCAATCCCCCGATCGCTCGATCGCAGAAATACCCCCACAGGGGATGGTAAATTTTTGTAAAAAATAGTTGACTAAAGGGCTGGAAGTTCTCTTGTTTGGGATACATCAATGCACATACCTGATGGTTTTCTTTCACCGCCAGTAGCCGTTGCCACCGGCATAGCAAGCGCAGCAGCAATTGCAGTTGCCCTAAATCGAACCCGCGCCAGTCTTGGACTCCGACAAGCCCCAATCATGGGCTTAACCACAGCTTTCGTGTTTGCAGCCCAGATGATCAACTTTCCCGTAGCCGGCGGCACCAGCGGCCACTTGTTGGGAGGGGCGCTCGCATCCGTCGTTTTGGGGAACCCTTGGGCGGCAACTTTAGCGATGAGTACAGTTTTTATAATTCAGAGCGTCTTGTTTGCCGACGGGGGCATCACCGCCCTGGGAGCCAATATTTTTAACATGGGGCTAGTTGGCATTTGGGTGGGCTGGTGGCTGTTGCAGCCATTGCAGCAACTTTTGGGAGGTTCCAGAAATCGTTTGCCGCTAGCAGCAGGGATTGCAGCCGCCCTTAGCGTCGTGGCTGCTTCGATTTCTGTGGCGATCCAATTGGCAATTTCTGGAACAGTAGGGCTCAATATCGCATTGCCCGCAATGGTAGGCGTACATATTTTAATTGGGATTGGCGAAGGGGTAATTACAGGTGGCGTTTTAACTTATCTCGTCAAAGTGCGGCCGGATTTACTGCCGGGACAACAGCCACAATTGCAGAAATGGGTAGTGCCAGTAATCGGAGTTTTATTAATTTCCGGGGTGCTTTCACTGTTTGCTTCAAGTTGGCCTGACGGGTTAGAAGCGGTAGCCGAAAAATACGGCTTTAAAGATAAAGAAGCTGTGGCAATCGAAAATCCCACTCCTTTAGCAGATTACACAGTTAAAGGATTAGAAGAACAGCCGATTGGTACTAGCATTGCTGGACTTTTAGGGTCTGCCTTCAGCTTCGGCGCGGCTTTTGGAATTGCTCAGTTGGTGGTAAAACCTAAAGATGTCTAAACTCTCCATACCTTTTCGATTGCGAGTGTCTCTCACAATTGTGATTGGCATGGGTTTTCTGAAGACAGGCGCTTGGCTGTGGCTGGGAATTTATGGAGCGATCACACTTTTTTGGTCGTTTTGGCTGAGGGCTCCGGTGCGAACCCTCGCGCAACTTTTGGGAGCAGAATTGCTTTTTCTCTCCTTATTAGTCCTGCCCCAAGGTTGGGAACGCGCTAGTTTTCTGTTGCTGCGTTCCCTAATTTGCCTGCTAATTATGAACAGCTTCCTGTTAACTTTGCCACCCCACAGTTTCGGAATCGCCCTCAAAGGATTACCCCTACCAGCAGGTTTGCAAGAGATTGTACTGTTAACGGGACAATACTTGGAAATCCTGCTGACCGAAGTCAACCGCATGAAAATATCTGCCCAACTCCGGGGCTTATCGGGTACCGGAGGATGGCTGCGCTACGCCAGCGCTTCCATGATCGGAGCGCTTTATTTGCGAAGTCTCGATCGGGCAGAAAGAGTACACGCAGCCATGCTAATTCGCGGCTATCAAGGAGCTTTACCTGCTGACTCAAAATCAACACCAAAAGAGCGACTCTGGCTGACAGTAGCAATTTTAATGGCAGCCGGATTAACAATAGCTTCTTATGGTAAGTGGTAATTTAGAACGGGCAATTGGTAATTTGTAATTGATTCATTCATGCCTCTACCTTTTGCCTTCTCCCTTCCCCTCTCTGCGCCCTCTGTGTTCTCTGCGGTTAAATACTCTTAATCCTAAAATAGAGGAAAATAAAAATTGACTATACTCAAATCCGTGCCAACAATCGAAGTAGAAAACTTAGTATTCGGATATCACGATCAAAAGCCAATATTGCGGGGGATTTCTTTTACTTTGCAACCGGGAGAAAGAGTTGCTCTACTCGGTCTGACAGGTGCTGGTAAAAGCACTTTGCTCGAAAACTTGATCGGATTAAAAATGCCTCAATCGGGCGAGATTAGAGTGCAGGGAAAAAAGTTGGAAGAGGCGACTTTATCGCAGGCGCGGAGGCAGATTGGATTTTGCTTTCAAGATGCTAATGACCAGCTATTTATGCCGACTATTTTAGAGGATGTCATGTTCGGGCCCCGCAATTATGGAGTGCCGCCGGGAGTTGCGCGCGATCGAGCTTTATCACTATTAGACGAATTTGGTTTAGTAGAATTCGCCAACCGTTCTGCCCATGAACTTTCGGGAGGTCAAAGAAGGTTAGCAGCCTTGGCAGCAATTTTAGCATTAGAGCCGGCAATTTTAATCTTAGACGAGCCGACCAACGGACTAGATCCCTCGTGGCGGCGTCACTTGGCGTCAGTTTTGTCTCAATTGCCGATCGAGGTAATTTTGATCGCTTCTCACAATTTGAATTGGATCGGGAAAACAACTCAAAGGGCTTTAGTTTTGGCGGATGGCGAGATTAAAATTGACAGAAAAACCCAAGATTTGCTGGCAGACAAATCAACTCTCGAATATTACAATTTGCCGCCAGATTGGTAATTAACCATTGTTTATTAGTCATTACATAAAGTAGTCATAACTAACCACAAGCGATATTTCTCATGGAAAGTGGGTTGTTTGGGGCCACGGCGTTCTAGTAAACTTTAGAGTTGATCGGGAAAGAATTTCCAACTATTACTGGGTTTGCAGGCAAAAATCATGAAGGTAGCCGTATTCAGCACCAAATCTTACGATCGCACATTTCTGGAAGCAGCGAATGTCGGCGACAAACACGATTTAGTTTTTTTTGAACCGCGTCTGAACCTGGAAACCAGCGTTTTGGCTGCTGGATTTCCGGCAGTCTGCGCGTTCGTGAACGACTCCTTGGACGCGAAAACGCTGCTTAGCATTGCCGAAAAAGGCGTTCGCTTGCTGGCCCTGAGATCCGCCGGATTCAATCACGTCGATTTAGCAGCAGCGAAGGATTTAAATCTAACTCTCCTCCGCGTTCCGGCTTATTCTCCCTACGCAGTGGCCGAACACGCAGTCGCTCTGATTTTGTCCCTCAACCGCAGAATCCATCGGGCCTACAACCGCGTCCGCGAAGGCAATTTCGCCCTAGACGGCTTGTTGGGTTTTGATCTCCACGGCAAAACGGTGGGAATCGTCGGAACAGGCAGAATTGGTGCAATTACTGCCCAAATTCTGCACGGATTCGGGTGTCACCTGCTGGGATACGATGTTTACCAAAACCCGGATTGCCTCGCCCTAGGCATGGAATACGTCGCACTCCCGGAACTCTTCGCCGCTTCTGATATTGTCAGCCTCCACTGTCCGCTGATACCGGAAACTTACCATTTAATCGGTGCAGAGGCGATCAAACAAATGAAACCAGGGATGATGCTGATCAATACCAGCCGCGGTCAGTTGATTGACACTAAAGCTGTTACCAAAGGACTGAAATCTGGTATAATTGGATACCTCGGTTTAGATGTTTACGAACAAGAGACGGATCTGTTTTTTGAGGATTTGTCAAATCACGTCATTCAAGACGACGTATTTCAGCGTTTGCTGACTTTCCCCAACGTCCTGATTACCGGACACCAAGCTTTTTTCACCGAGGAAGCTTTGAAAAATATCGCCGAAACCACGATCGGCAATATCACCGACTTTGAACAAGGACGCCCTTGCCCGAATCAAATTGACCTCGCTCAAGTGAAAAAATGAGTCAAAAGACCGATTTGGCAGGGAAGGCAATTGTTTAAAATCAAGTCATATCGTTATTTTTGCTTGCAATTTGTGAAACTCTGCCTTAGTCTCATCAATTAGTCCCTGCAGCGCGGATGCTGTGCTAATTGCCGGACAATTATACTGGCAGCAATTCACAGCCTGCAATTTTACCTGACAACGGAGGAAGTATTCAATGACACAAGCTAACTTTTCGGACGAGACACAAACAATCACTGAAGTCGTGACAGTAGATCTGGTTGAGGACAAACCGGGGGTCATGACTACAGTGACAACCACAGAAACAACGGCAGGTCAGTTCCAAGATATTAAAGACCAAGTTATTACAATTTTGTCGGAACTTCCAGTCTATCTCTCTAATTTTTTTGCTGACTACCAAAAGCCCCTCATAACTGTTGGTTTAATTCTGGCAGGCGGTATTAGTATTAAGGTAATGCTGGGAGTTTTAGGTGCTCTTAATGATGTCCCTTTGGTAGCTCCAATTTTTGAGTTGATTGGCATGGGATATACGGGTTGGTTTGTTTACCGGTATCTGCTCAAGGCTTCTAATCGCCAAGAGTTGTTAACGGAAATTGATTCTTTAAAAGAACAAGTTGTAGGGAAAGATTCTTAGAGGAAGTCATTAGTCATTGGTTATTTGTTATTTGTAAGGCTATAGCCATAACCGATAACAAATAACCAGCAACCAATGCCCAATGCCCAATGCCCAATGCCCAATGTCCAATCTCAATTTGGATGGCAAACTTGTTGCAAAGTGGCGGTAAAGTCGGGGTAGGAAATGGCAGCAGCTTCTGCCCGGTGAATGTTAGTAATACCTGTGGCGTTGAGCGCTGCGATCGCCAAACTCATCGCTATTCTGTGGTCGGTGTAGCTGTCAACATCCGCACCAGTCAAAGGAGTTCCCCCGGTAATTTCTAAACCGTCAGGTAACTCGGAAATTTGGGCTCCCATGCGGTTGAGTTCGGCAGCGGTCACGGCCAGCCGATCGCTCTCTTTGACTCGCAACTCGGCCGCATCTCGAATTATTGTAGTACCCGACGCAAAGATCGCCGCTACTGCCAAAATCGGGATTTCGTCAATCAGTCGGGGAATTAAGTCGCCCGCAATGGTGCATCCCCGCAATTGGCCGGAACTGCGAACCAAAATATCCGCTACAGGTTCTCCGGCGGCCTCTCGCTGATTTTGCAGTTCAATATCGGCCCCCATCATTTCCAAAGCTTCCAAAATGCCTGTACGAGTTGGGTTGACGCCGACATTTTCGACTACGAGTTCCGAACCCGGGACGATCGCCCCTGCAACTAGCCAAAATGCCGCCGAACTAATATCTCCCGGTACAATCACATTCTGCCCTTGCAGTTGTGTCGGCCCAGTAACTGTCACGCTACAAGTTTCTGGATCGACGCTCAATTGGGCTCCAAACGCTCGCAGCATCCGTTCGCTGTGATCCCGCGACAGAGCGGGTTCTGTGACTGTAGTTTCTCCCTCTGCCATCAAACCGGCGAGCAAAATGCAAGATTTAACTTGAGCCGAGGCGATCGGAGAATGGTAGTGAATTGGTTTTAACTGCTGTCCGAGTATCGCTAAGGGAGCTAAAGAATTACTTTTTCGACCCCAAATTTGCGATCCCATAAGTTGCAGCGGTTTAATGACGCGCGACATCGGGCGCGATCGCAGAGAACTGTCACCCGTTACCGCAAAAAAACGCCCCGGATGAGACGCTAAAATTCCCAACATTAGCCGCATCGTTGTGCCGGAATTGCCAGCGTCCAAGACTTCTACAGGCTCCTCTAACTCGCCAATTCCGACGCCCGTGACTGTCACCCGTTCCGCGTTGAGTTCAGAAACTTTGGCTCCGAGGAGCGAGAAACATTTAGCCGTGCTGCGGGGGTCTTCCCCTAGGAGTAGTCCCTCAATAGTAGTTTCACCTTGGGCGATCGCACCCAACATCAAAGCTCGGTGAGAAATTGACTTATCGCCCGGAACTCGAATCCTCCCCACCAGCGACAAGCCCGAGGTCGGTTTTTGAATGCTTAAAGTTTGGCTTTTGTCAAGAAGCGTAGTAGTTATAATGTCAGCTTGCATTGAGATAAACTAGGATTGGATGGCGTTAGCTATCCTACCTTTTTCTCAGTCCTAAGTCAGTCGTCTTTTGTACGGCCTGCGGGTTTTTTCCCAATGTGTCCGGTTAACTTAAAGCCTGATTAAACTCGCCCAGAGACTCTGCTGTCAGTTATCGAGGACACAGGAGTGCGGAGGCAACGGCACGGATTTCACTTTAATTTCACATTAATTTCACAAATATTATCCGTGTATATGCTTAGATTTCATCTCCTGCTGTGAGTTATCGACCAGATGATTGAATTGTGACTAAACAATTTTCGATTTTCGATTGCCAGTTGTAGATTTTTCATTTTTTTAAGCAAAAGCTCCGGAATTTGGAACCCAGCTAATCTAAAATCTAAAATCTAAAGCTTAAAATCTCAAATCTCAAACCCCCCGATCCACAACAACTCCTACACTTTTGTTTATGCTGACGCATCACCGCAAGCCTGTAAGTTTATCGCTGGTATCCACAGATTTACCATTGTGGTCAGTTGTTGAAACCGCTGGTACGCTTTATCAAAAAGACCGCGATCGCTTTCACTTGTTGTTGCACGAACCAGCCATCCTCGATCGCCAATTTTCTGACGACTCCGACGCATCTGCCGAGCAAGTTACAATCTTACCCCCAACTACAAAACCCCGGTTGCTCTGGCTAGAAGTTTCCCCTTATCGAGTCATTATGACCATGCAAGGAAACGGCAAATACAGTTACCGCCACTGCTGGGAACGAGGAATGTACGGCCTGAGCCGTTATTGGCTTCAGGGCGAATCGCTGGCCACTCCCGAACAGTTGCGACTCCGCAACTTCACTCGCAACTTGACGCTGACAGGAAAGCCGGAACCGGATCACTTGCGGTTAGAATACGAGTTGTGGTCGGAGAAAGTACAACTCGGTCGCTATATTTTGAATCTAGAAATTCATCACTAAATTGGGTAATTGCAAAGGGGTAGATAGTAGGTGAAGGCGACGCATTCCTCAAATTCATTCACCCGCTGTGCGTTGTTGGAGTTTGCGTGGCCATCTCGCAAATCAAAACTCTTAGCCTTTAGCGATCGCCCTTACAATAATTAATCAGTTTGCTAGTCAAAGCGTCTTGATTTGCGGCTGCTTGATTCGCCTGTTGGCCGGCTCTAATAATATCTGCTTGAGCGGTTTGGATTTGCTCTCGACCTTCTATACTTGTAGAAGCGAGATTTCCAGCCTGAAGACTTTTGCTTATGTCGCCGAGTGCTTGACTAATTTCCTGGAATGATTTAACCGATGGCTGCTGAATTTCTTTGAGGGTTGAATCTGTTATTCGCAGATCCTCAAGTTCATTCGCTATCAGGTTCAAATTTTTAGCTAAATTGTCGGTCGTTGCAGCATCGTTGCTGTCTTTATCAACCTCAAGGAGAGCGTTGCCTTTGTTGACAATTTCAGTAAATTTAGTACACTGGACAGCTCGGCTATCGCTGCAACTAATCGTCAGCGTACAGCAAGCAACAACTATCAACAGGATGGCAATCTGTTTGCGAAAAAAGTACATGAACCCTCGGTTGCAAAAAAAGTAGATTCTGGGATTTTGTCGTAGAGTGCGTCACTCGATTTTCGATTTTCGATTTACTTGCGACATTGAATCAAAGGAGCTGGAACTTTGGTCTAAAATTAGGGATTGTCCACAAGGCGAGTGTACGCGGCACAGTATCCGTTTTTGGGTGTGTCAGCGGGCCGATCGATATATCGACTGTCGAAAAACTTTCGCGACATTCAGACACGCTCTACTAAGCTAAACTACGTACCTGTTTAGGAACTATGGTCAAAAACAGCAATAACCTAAAGAAGGGAAGCATTTGGGGATATCTTACCCTGCTTTTGCCTATTTCCTTGACGGCGGTTGCCAGTTTCGAGTCGGGAAGGATGTTTTGGGCGATCGCCACCACTGCGGGCATTGCTTGGGCTTACAAACTCTACCACCAGCAGCAAAAACATAAACTCGCTCATTTAGACTCGGTTTTCTATAAGTTGATCAAGGAAAATCAAGGGCGAGTTACGGCTTTGGATTTGGCGATGAATGCGAAACTCCCCGGCGAAAAGGTTCAAGAGTATCTCGACGAACGAGCTTCTGAGTTTGCCGCAGATTTTGAAGTGACGGAACAAGGCGGAATTTTGTATTATTTTCAAATAGCTCCACCTGTCAATCAAAGCGAAACAGCTAATGCGGGAATAGCTGTTCAAGAGCCTCCCACAAATCGGGAAAAAGCACAAGATAAAAAACCAAATTTATTCCCCATAGCTTCAACCAAGACTCCTCAAAAGCCCAAAATCTCTTTTACCCAGACGGAACTCTCCCGCAGGTTCAAAGTTCACGCAACTACGATCGGCAAGTGGAAACTTAAGCCGGAGTTTGCTCAGTGGAGTCGCGAAAAAGACCCGGAGGATCTCGCCTGGGAATATTCTACAGAAAACAAGCGATTTTATCCCAAAGATTGAGTGCCTCCGGTATTTGCCAAAATATCTCAAGAAACCCGGTTTATACGATGCTCTGCAGTTGGTAACGAATAATTTGGCAACAAACCGGGTTTCTGAGACTTGAGCGCGTGTTGGACTGATTTTACTGCGGTTGACTGAAAGCATCCAGGATACACGCCCCCGGATTCATTCCTTCGCAGACTCAGGACCGAGAAATAAAAAAACTGTATCCGATGAAACTTGCCCCCCGAATTTATCCGTGGGGTCAATGCTTCAAATCTAAAATCTAAAATCTAAAATCTAAAATCTAAAATCTAAAATCGATTGACCGATCGACCTGTGTAGGTTATTTTAAGTAAAATCTTCTATATTTGAGTTTGCCAAATAAAAATCGGTAAATTCGATCGTCCTATCTGTGACTTTTTTCTCCTATGTCCAAAACAACCTTGCGAGTAGTCGCCCGCCTCGTCGCCTTTCCCGACAAAGTAGCAGAACTTAAATCTCTGCTGCTGAGCGTTATAGAACCAACTCGCAAAGAAAAAGGCTGCATCAAATACGAGCTCCTGCAAAATCAAGCCGACCCCACAGATTTTACGTTTGTTGAAGAGTGGGAAAGTGCAGATTTGCTCGAACTACATCTCGGTTCAACTCACATTCAAGACGCCGTACAGAAATTAGACGGTTTGGCCGTTGGGCCTCCAGATATCCGCCGCTATGAATTGCTAGCTTAATCGGGTTTTTATAGCAATTTGATTAAGGTTTTTGAATTAGCTTCGACCCCCCTAGCCCTCCTTAGTAAGGGGGGGGGGACAAGAGTGAAAGTTAAAATTTTACTAACTTGGGAAATATTTATGACATTAGCAACAATAAAACAGTTATTTATTTATCCCATTAAAGGGCTGACACCGCAAGAAATGTCGGAGTTTGCTTTAACAGCAGGACACGGAATTAAGGGCGATCGAGCTTTTGCCTTAATGTTTGCAGATAATCTGGAAGCTGCAAAGATGCCCGCCCAAAATGTCCCTTGGATGAGCAAAAAAAATTTTGCTGTCCAAAACGATTGGCCTTTGTTAGCAGCTTTAGAATGTGATTATCAACCGGAAACGGCCGTTTTAACAGTCAAGCGTGAAGGAGTGGAAGTGTTATCGGCAGAAACAAACACAGCAGCGGGGCGCGATCGCATCGGCAGTTTTTTCACAGAATATCTAGCCGCAATTGAACCCACAAAAGAAGCGAGACACCCGCAGTTTGCACCTTTGCACTTAGTCGGCGACACCAGCGGCGAAACTCGTTATCCCGATCGAGAACCCGTACACATTTCTTTACTCAGTCAAGCCACATTAGACCAATTAACAGAAATTGCTGTTCAAAACATTGACGTGGGCCGATTTCGCCCGAACATTGTGCTAGAAGGTATGGCAGCTTGGTCAGAATTTGAGTTGATCGGAAAACAGTTTCAATTAGGCACGGCGCGCATAGAAGTTACAGCACGAATCGGTCGCTGTGTCAATATAGAAGTGAATCCAGAAACAGGCGATCGGGATATTTCCTTACTCAGTTTACTGCAACAGGAATTCGGTCACGCGCAAACTGGAGTTTTAGCCAAAATTATTAACAGCGGCACAGTTAAAATTGGCGATGTTTTGCATCCCTAGAATAATCAGTTGATGCGTTGTTATATATCCGAAGCCTTTAGAGGCGTGCCCTAGTCCACAATCCGAACCAACAGGAGACAATATTAACACAAAACCCGCCCCAAGCTAGCGACTCCTTATGCTTCCGGCACCCTCACCTTATTACCAATTAAATTCAGAAAACTCGTTCCAAAATGTTGAATCTCCAAAAAGTTAGCATAGGAAGGAGTTGACTTGTAAACTCTAAAAGTCCGCATAATTCCTAAAGTCGCGGCACTTTCTAGCGGGCCGATAAAGCTAGTATCTCTATCCAAAAAATGAGACTGCTTAGCCCAATGTGCCATTTGTTCCGCATTCAAAAAATAGCAGCCGGAATGAGGATTCAAAGCCCGCTCAAAAGCGACTGTTTGTTCCATGATTTTTCCCATTAACTGCCGCTGCTCCTCTACATTTTGAAACGGAGAAGTCGCTGAGTCTGCTAAATCACCATCAACATATGCTTTAAAAACCGCGCCTTTAGGCGCTATTTCATAGCGATTAGGTTGCAGCAAATTCCCATTTCCTCCGTGATGCGTAAACCACTTTAATTTACTAAAAAACCACGGATCATGCAGAACTAAATCATCTTCCAAATAACAGAAATAATCGTATTTGTTAAGGCACGCTCGCAAAACTGCTTGACACTCAAACCCCAACAGCAGCGGTTCGCATTTAGTAGCGTGGTGCATAAAACATCTGGGCTGCACTGGCAGTTGAGGCAACAGATGATAACCTTGAGTAGTGCAAACAACAATGTCAATTTCGTGCTGTTGAGATTGATTTGCTGGGATAGTTGCACATTCGCTAATGTCAATCATGGACTGAGATTTGCCGTACAAGGCTTGCAGCGATGTCACGCAAGCGGTTAAAGCATTTAGTCGGGGCTGCGGATCATTTCGCTGGGAAGCGTGTTTCCCGTCGCCGCTGGGATTGTAAAAGTGAGCAATAGTGAATAGAATTCGCATTGGTGTGGAGTAACAATTAGAAATTAAGCAATAAAACAGTAAGATCGCACAATAACCCTATAAATCTTACCGCACTTAGTCACCAAATAACTCCGGCAGGCGATCGCGCAACTCAGCATTTAAACGTGGCAACTCGTCCCGCATCTGTAAGTACCAATCTCGCCGCTGCCGGTAGTGCCCGCACAGCAAGCGGTTGTCCCGCACCCATTCGTAAGCATTCGCGGCTATTTTCCGGCGCATAGAAGTGTCTGAAATCAGCGAATTTAGTTTGGTTTCAAACTCTTTTTCATATCTATAAATCAATCCGGTTTCACCTTCGACAATCGAATGTTCGTAAACAGTGGGACTCGCCAGCACCGCTACTCCCCGCGCTGCACATTCAATAAACTTTAAGTCGGATTTCGTTTCGTTAACCGGGTTGGAAACGAGCGGCAGCAAAGCTATATCGCAACTGTACATTATTTCTTGATACCGTTCGTAACTGCAAAATGGTTCAAATTCTTTTTGCTGTATTTTCAAGGATTCAAAAAATCTGCGGTCGTGGATTACTTTAACTTTAATCCGGTGCTTGTGTGCGACTAAAACTCGATTTAGCGCTGCCATAATTGGCTGCCAATCTTTTTCGCGGTTGAGTGCACCAAAAAAAATTGTGACTGTATCTTCTGCCGGATAAATTCGTGGCGGGGGTAAATAGGCTAATTGATTGGGAAATACAGCAACATTGTGATTGTAATACCGCAAAATTTTTGCTAGCGGTTCCGTAGAAGTTTGCACGCAGTGACAGCCGCGATAGCTAAGGTAGTTATTGTCGGCGTATTCGCGGCGACGGATGGGATTGTCGTCAATTTCAGCTACTATTAAATAGCCTTGTTGCAACAGTTCTTTGAGTTGAGGAATATAGCCGGGATATTGCATAATTGTCCGCTGCCAAATGAAGACTTTTTCTTCTTCCGGCAGGGGGGGAATTAATCCTGCTGTTTTCACGCCGGATACGGTGCGGACACCGGGAATTGTAGCGCTAAATTTGTCCGGTTCCAAAACTCGCACACGATCGCACCCTGTAGGAGCCATAATGATAGTCTGAATCAGCAGTCTGCGCGCAGGTGCGGTAGATTTGGTCGATCGCACGATATAATGTTCAGCACCGGTTTCCGTAGCAAAACTGCTCGATGTTAGCTCTAAAGCCTTTACCATTGGATGCAGTAATTCCTGAAAGTGGACAAAATTTTCGGTTTTGTGTCCCTTTCCTTGGAATTCGTAAACCTGCAATCCGGCTTGAGCAAATAGTGATTTAATACTTTCTAGGGTAAACCAGTGCTGCATCTTGTTGTCGGGATTCTCCCACTGTCCCCGCAACAGATTGACAATCCGCCGCCAGTATTGAACATTAGGGATTCTAGCGAGAATTTGCCCCTCTGGATTCAGCAAAACACTGTACTGCTTGAGGACTTCCCAGGGATTTTTGAGGTAGGGTAGCAAGTCACCAAAAACCAAACAATCCACGGTTCCTGGGGCGATGTCGAGACTTTCGAGGGCAATTTCTTCAATATCGGCTACCGTCACCCAGTTTAGCCGATCGACTGCTATTTTAGCTTTTTCTCGATCGCATTCAATGCCAATATACTGACAATGGGGATTGATCAGCTTGTACTGTTCGCCCGTCGATCCCGTACCGCAGCCAATTTCAACAATGACTTTAGCATCCGGCGGTAGCAGCTTCAAGAAGTCGTGGTTGGCGCGATCGATCACTTTGTCTAAAATTCCTGATTAGTTGATCGTAAAATAAAACAGAGCAACCCATGCCGACAGACAACCAGCCGAAGGTTAGCATTGCGATGCCAGTATACAATGGCGATCGGCACATTTGTCAAGCCTTAAATTCTCACTTGCGAACTTTTTTTCTTTTCTATTCTCTTGGTCTGCGTTAAGAGCGTTTCCTTTAAATCTTATTCACCAATCCTACAAGGATTGCTATATTTGAGCATACTAAGTATGGAAGACCCGTTTTTGGATACTTAAACTAATATTTAAGGACAGTAAGTACGAAACCGCCTATTTTTTTATTTTTTAGCAAGCCCCAACACTTCTGTCTCCCATCTCATCACTTCAAACCTAATAATAAGGCGATTCCGCCGATCGCACCAACTACCCCCAAAACAGCCCGAATGCTGACTTTTTCGCCCGCCAGCACGGCTAAAGGCAGTATAAATAGGGGACTGGTAGAACTGAGTGTTTGAGCGATTGCTGCGGGTGCATATTTCAGCGAAGTCTGTTGCAGGAAAATTCCGAGATAGGTTCCTAAAAAAGCTGCCATAATTATGGCAGCTAATATTTTGGAGGATTTTAATTGTTTGAAACTGTCAAGGTTTGTTGGCTTCAAAAAGCACAGCATGGCTGCCATACCACCGCTCAAACGCAAGGCCGCCGTCCACAGGGGATCAATATCTATTTGAGTGAAGGCGGCGCGGGATAAAATTGCTCCAACGGCGTGGGATGTTTGTCCTAATAAACTAATACCTAATCCCTGCCAAAGATGTTTTGATGATAAGGTTGTTTCGGCTGTTCGTTCGGCAATTACCCAAGCTACGCCGCAGATTGTTAAAAGAATGCCAGTACAAGCAATGGGCGATAATTTTTCTTGCAAAAATATTAAGCCCAATAAAGCTGTTAAAGGGGGAGATAGGGTTTCTAAAAGCAGCGTTCGCCTCGCGCCTAAATATTTTAATACGATAAAGAAAGCGGTGTCTCCGATGCCAATTCCTAGGCCGCCGCTAATCAGCAGCATTGCTAAAATATTAGGGTTGATTGCGGGTAAAGATTTTCCTAAAATTAGTACAGTGGCAAGGAGCATGAAAAGGGCGATCGCACCTTTGAGCAAGTTTAGCACCACTGCTGGGATTTGCTGTCCTACTCGCTGCCAGATGGTGGAAGATAGAGCCCAGACAAATGCAGCGCCTAAAGCGGCTATTTCACCCATAAAATTTGTTGACTGTTAACGGTTGACTGTTGACTGTTGTTACCAATTCCCGATGCCCGATGCCCGATGCCCGATGCCCGATGCCCGATGCCCGATGCCCAATGCCCGATGCCCAATATAAATTTAGGGTTCCAGACTTATCATCTGGAACCCTAAATTTATTAAGCTTTTCTAGCAGTGGGCGGGGAGAGAATCGAACTCTCATACCTTTCGGTGTCAGATTTTGAGTCTGATGCGTCTACCAATTTCGCCACCCGCCCTTTTTCGTTTCACCATCATAACACACCGATCGATTTCCTGCAAGCAAAGATTCATAATCTTTTGAACTTGCCCAGCGATCGATCTCTCTGGCGCGCAATACTGGTACAGGATGGGACAACTGAGCCGTCTGAGCTTGTTTGAGCATATCTCCCAGTTGAGTGCTGCTGAGGTCGTCGTAGGATCGCGCCTGCGCCAAAAACGCATCGACATTCAGTTTGGGAGCTAAAGTCGGCGAACCTCCGGCCAGTTTCATCAACAGTGATGCTACCACTCTTGGGTCTTGAGTCGCGAGCAAGGCGGCGCGATCGCACGTAAATTCCGCACACCGCAACCATTCCAACATTTGTGCCTGCAAACCCTGCGCCAGCACGGCTCCCACAGGCGAAATTTGGCCGGCGGCCAACACAATTAAATTAGCCAGAGTCAGGTAAACTCCGTGCTCGCACTTCAAATGCCCCAACTCATGAGCAATTACTGCCTTAACTTCCTCGTCTGTGAGCAAATCAATCAGAGAAGTGTGCATCACCACAAAAGGCTGTTTTCCCCGCATCGCAAAGGTGTAAGCATTTGGCATCGGATGCTGGCGGACATAAAGCTGCGGCACCTCCAAATCCAGAGTTTTGCAGGCATCCACTAGCAATTGATGCAGGTGCGGCAATTGATTTTCGCCGACTTGGACGCTGGAAGCCAGATTTTCCAGCATAAAAAACTGTTCGCCAAGTTGTCCCAGCAACTGCCGCACGATCAAATCCAGGCCGGGCAGTTGTTTGAGAGTGCTGGTAGCTTCCAAGTCTAGCGGGTGGCGAAACTGGTCTGCTTTCAAACCAATGAGCGGTATGTTCGACATTTTAGTTATTAGTCAGTTGTCAGTTGTCAGTTGGCAGTTGGCGGTTGGTAGTTGGTAGTTGTCATTCATCTTAATGACTAGCGAAGAATTGCTAACGAAGAAACACAAGACTGACGCAAAAAGGGTTTGACACACTACCACTGCCCACTGACTACTGCCAACTGACTACTGACTACTTTAAACCCGATCGCACGGGATTGACAGGAGCCTCAGCAGTCGCCGGGTCTGTACCCTCTTTGACCCGCCGCAAGTTAGCTCCCAATTTTTGCAGTTTCACCTCTAACTGCTCATAGCCGCGGTCTAAGTGCTGCAAGCTGCTGATAGTGGTGACACCATCGGCTGCAAGTCCCGCTAACACTAACGCCGCCGAAGCCCGCAAATCTGTTGCCACTACCGGCGCACCCGACAGCCGCGACACTCCGCGCACAATCGCTACATTGCCTTTAAGGCGAATGTCCGCGCCCATGCGGTTGAGCTCTGCTACGTGGCGCAAGCGGTTCTCAAACACGGTTTCTTTGATCAAGCTGTCCCCTTCGCTCAGCGTCAGCAAAGCCATAAACTGAGCTTGCATATCTGTGGGGAAACCGGGATAAGGCAGAGTTTCGATGTCTGTGGCCGAGTGAGTTTGGCCGGGAACTATCCGCAAAATGTCGGGGGATTCTGCAATAATTTTCGCCCCCATGGTCTTCAATTTGGCAATGACTGCGGTCAGGTGGTCGGGAATTACCGGCGACAAACTGATTTCGGAGTGAGTGATGGCTCCTGCTACTAAAAATGTTCCGGCTTCAATGCGATCGGGAATAATTGAATAGTCTACCGCGTGCAGCTTAGGAACTCCCGAAATGACGATCGTATTCGTGCCGGCGCCTTGAATTTTTGCTCCCATGGCGCGGCAGAAATTCGCCAAATCTGCGACTTCCGGCTCTTGAGCTGCATTTTCAATCACGGTTTCTCCTTCAGCCAGAGTCGCCGCCATCATCAAAGTTTCTGTTGCGCCGACGCTGGGGTAGTCCAAATAAATTTTGGCTCCTTTCAGGCGGCGATTTGGCCCTTTGACGTAAGCGTGAACCGTGCCGTGGTCGATGTGGACTTCGGCACCGAGGGCTTGCAGACCACGAACGTGGAGTTCAACGGGTCGGGCACCGATGGCGCACCCACCGGGCAAGGGTACTTTGGCAAATCCTAAACGCGCTAGCAGCGGGCCGATGATGAAGAAGCTCGCCCGCAGTTGGCTGACTAATTCGTAGGGGGCTTGAGCGTCTATGAGGTTGCTGGCGTTGATGTCTAAAACGTCCCCATTCTGCTGTAATTTGACTCCTACAGCCGAGAGAATTTGCCCCATCCGGGCGACATCGACTAGACCGGGAACGTTGCGGAGGCGGCAATCCTCTGGGCAGAGCAAGGCTCCTGCCATGACGACTAAGGCCGAGTTTTTGGCGCCGCTGATTTTGACGTGTCCTTTAAGGGGCTGGCGGCCCCAAATTTGCAATACTTGTTCGTCGCTTTCAGGTGAAGCTGGCAGGTTAGATGAGTTCTGAGCTGGTGTAATGGGTTTGCCCTCCATAATGCGCTTCGTTACTTTATACATTATTAATTTTGGTTCGATTTTACCGGAAAGTTTTTATATGTCTAGGGGTAACATTAGGAATTCTTGGCATTATATTTGCCAACCTTCAGTCGGGGCAAGGCTTTCAGGTTTACCCGCACAAATATTGTCCATCTAGTCTCATGAAGTTATCTGTATCAAAATTTACGTTCATTTGTAGCGCTCGCTCGGATCTCAGATGTTGTAACTTTGTCAACGATCTTTTTAAGTAAAAGCGGACCCGGTTGTTGACAAAGGTGTAAGATATCGGTTCGATCGACAATGCCAGAAAGTTAACACATTGTCGATCGCCCCATTGCCTGTGCTACCCTGTGACAACAACCTAGAGCCAAAGCTACTCCTAGCATATGGTTCACATTAAACGGATCGAACTGACTAACTTTAAATCTTTTGGCGGCACGACGGCCATTCCCGTGCTGCCCGGTTTTACTGTGGTTTCCGGGCCCAACGGTTCTGGGAAGTCCAACATCCTCGACGCTTTGCTGTTTTGTCTCGGACTTTCGAGTTCTAAGGGAATGCGGGCTGAACGTTTGCCGGATTTGGTGAATAGCGCCCAAAACAAACGCGGTACGATCGAAGCTAGTGTGACTGCGACTTTTGCGCTGGAAGATGTGGGGGAGGAATGGTTCGCGCGGGATGAAGATGAGGATGAAAATGCAGCAGATGAGTTATCTGTTGAAGCAGAGGAAGTTGAAGGGATAGTAGAAATTGCCGAAACTCAAGACAACAACGGCCAATCATCTCCTGTCAATCAAGAATCGCTTCTATCTGTTGAAGAAGCCCAAGGGATAGAAATTACCGAAACTCCAGACAACAACGGCCAATCATCTCCTGTCAATCGAAAATCAAAAATCAAAAATCAAAAATCGGATGAATTATCTGTTGAAGAAGTCGAAGAGATAGAAATCGCAGCAACTCAAGACAACAACGGACAACTACTCGCTACCAATCGAAAATCGAAAATCGAAAATCGAAAATCGGATGAGTGGAGTGTGACGCGCAAACTTCGGGTAACTCGCCAAGGTACTTACACTTCAACTTATTACATTAACGGTCAACCTTGCACGCTGACTCAACTTCACGAACAACTCAACCGCTTGCGAATTTATCCCGAAGGCTATAACGTCGTGCTACAAGGAGACGTTACCAGCATTATTTCGATGAATTCTAAGGAACGCAGAGAAATCATTGACGAATTGGCTGGGGTGGCTCAGTTCGATCGCAAAATTTCCTTAGCTAGGCAGAAGTTGGATGAAGTTAAGGAGGTGGAAGAACGCAGCAGTATTGTGGAAAAAGAGCTGATTTCTCAGCGCGATAGACTTGCTTCCGATCGCACAAAAGCGGAAAAATATCAAAAGCTGCGGGCGGAATTTCAAGAAAAGTCGCAGTGGGAAATTGTGCTGAAATTCCGCCAGTTGCAAAAGCAAGAATGGAAACTGCGCGAACAAATCGAAGCGGGCGATCGCACTTCTGCTTCTCTCACGGAACAACTGCAAACAATTAGCACCCAAATTCAAGAAGCAACCGCCGAACTTGAGGCGCTGAATGCCCGCGTTAAAGCTTTGGGAGAGTCGGAATTGTTGGCTTTGCAAGCGACGATTGCCACTCAGGAAGCGGAAAGGCGGCAACTGCAAAACCGCAAACAGGATTTGGAAAAAACTGCTGGGCAGATGGCGGCTAATATAGCACAAACCGAGGAAGAGGTTCGCCAATTCCGGCAAAGTTGGGAGCAAATTGAGATTGAAATATCTTATGTTAAGTCTCAAATAGGAAATTTGCAGGAACAGCGAGATGCAGCCCAGCAAAGTTTAGATGAAAGTCGGGAAGTTGCCAATGCGATCGCCTCGACGGCCGAAGTTTGGGTGCAGCAGCAAACGGAACTGCACCGCCAAATCGAAACAATTCAACAAACTTTGGAACCGCAGCGTACAGAACAAGCTACCATTGGCGAAAGAGCCGATCGCCTGCAAAGTCAAATTCAAGAACAAAACCAATCGCTGCAAGTATTGGAACAGGAAATTGCAGCGAAAAAAGAGCAGCAATCTCGCCTTGTGGAAACCAAAGGCGTGGCATCTTTGCAAGTAGAATCGCTGAATCAAATTTTAGTCGAAGCCGAACAAGAATTGCAACTGCAACAAGAAACTCAAACTCGTTTGTTGGAAGAACAGCGGGAAAGACAGCGCAAATTAGACAAACTAGAAGTGCAGTTTCAAGCACTGCAAGAAGCAACGGGAACGTTTACTGCAAAAATTGTCGCGCAAAGCGGAATTGGCGGAGTTTGCGGCTTGGTAGCTCAACTGGGTCGGGTGGAACCGCGCTATCAGTTGGCGCTGGAAATTGCGGCGGGCGGGCGCATGGGAAATATGGTGGTGGAAGATGACAGCGTGGCTGCTGCTGCGATCGAATTGTTGAAACAAAAACGGGCTGGAAGGATGACGTTTTTGCCTTTGAATAAGATTAGGGGCGGCAGATATTCTGTGAATGAAAATTTGCGGCGCGCGGCTGGGTTTGTGGATGCGGCTGTTAATTTGATTGATTGCGATTCGCGGTATCAGGAAATTTTTGCTTACGTTTTTGGCAGTACGGTTGTGTTTAGCAACCTTAGCGACGCTCGCCGCTATTTGGGACAGTACCGGATTGTCACTTTGGACGGGGAAATTTTGGAAACTAGCGGGGCGATGACTGGGGGAAGTTCTACTAATAGATCTACCTTACATTTTGGCACGGTTGAGGCTAGTGAGGCTGCTAGTGAAGCGCGGACGATCGCCTCTTTGCAAGAAAGGTTGGAGGAAATTGAGCGGATTTTGGAACGGTGCAAAATTGCGATCGAGCGCGCGTCTATTGCAGTCAAAACTCGCAGCCAAGAATTGATGGAAGCGAAACAGAATTTGCGCGAAAATCAGTTGCGCTTGGAACAGTTGGATTCAGAAATTAAGAATTTGCAAGCGCAACAGGAACAAGTGCGATCGCAAATTGCGAAAAATACACAGGAATTAACTAATTCGCGATCGAGATTGCAGTTGCTGGAACGAGAATTGCCCGCACAGGAAACTCAATTGCAGCAGTACCGGCAAACTTTGGCGCAGTTGGAAGAGTCGAACAGTCACAGCGAATGGCAGCAAATGCAATCGGGTTTGCGCGCTCTGGAAGCGCAACTGCAAGAGCGAGAATTGGCTCTGAGAAACGTCCAGCAACGCCTTGTAGACTTGGAAAATCAATTCGGGCGTTTGGAAGACAAAATTAAGGAAGGCAGCGATAAATTGCAGGAATGGCAAGTGCAGCAAAACGCGGGGGCGGATGCGCTCGATCGCGTTGTTTCGCAGCAGTTAGAACTTGATCGGCAAATTGCCGAAGCTAAGGCGGCTTTGGGGGAAATTGAGGAAAAATTGGGCGTGCAGAAGGGAGAGCGCGATCGGGCGGAATCTCAACTGCGAGAACAGCATTTAGCCAAACAGCAGTTACAATGGCAGTTGCAAAAACTCCACGAAACCCAGCAAGAACGCCGGGAACAATTGAGCGCAGTCCGCACTCTATTGGAGGCGCAGCGGGCGGAAATGCCCGACCCCGTGCCGTCGATTCCTGAAAATGTCGAGAAAGCCAATTTGACGGAATTGCAGCAAGAAGTAAAGGCGATCGCCAAACGCATTCAAGCCCTAGAACCAGTCAATATGCTAGCCTTGGAAGAGTACAACCGCACTCAAGAACGCCTTCAAGAATTGAGTCAAAAATTGACGACATTGGAAGGAGAACGCACTGAACTGCTGTTGAGAATCGAAAATTTTACCACACTCAGGCGGCGCGCTTTTAAAGAAGCTTTCGACGCGGTTAACGAGAACTTCCAGACTATCTTTGCGGAACTTTCCGAAGGCGATGGCTATCTCCAGCTAGATGACCAGGAAGACCCCTTCAGCAGCGGCTTGAATTTGGTGGCTCACCCGAAGGGCAAACCAGTACAGCGGCTGGCTTCCATGTCTGGAGGCGAAAAGTCCTTGACGGCGCTGAGTTTTATTTTTGCGCTGCAACGCTACCGCCCGTCTACGTTCTACGCTTTTGATGAAGTGGATATGTTTCTGGATGGGGCAAATGTGGAGCGATTAGCTAGAATGATAAAACGACAGTCTGAACAAGCCCAGTTTATTGTTGTGAGTTTGCGGCGACCTATGATTCAATCGGCTGAGCGTACAATTGGCGTTACTCAAGCACGGGGAGCTTATACTCAAGTCATCGGACTGAAGTTGTAGTCCCGGAGTTTATGTTAACGCTCGTGTTGAGTGATATATGTACTTAATAAATCAGGATTAAAGTTAGAATGACATCCGAACAAATCTGCCAACGCTCCGATATTCTAGGCACTCAGGTCATCACCCGCGACAGAGGTAAACGCTTGGGGGTGGTTAGTCAATTGTGGGTGGACATTGACCGGCGGGAAGTTGTGGCGATCGGTCTGCGTGATAATATATTCGCGGTCGCTGGAATGCCGAAGTTTATGTTCCTCAGCAATGTCAGTGAAATCGGCGACGTGCTGTTGGTGGAAGATGAGAGCGCGATCGAAGACGATGTTGATGTTGAAGTCTACAGCATTTTGATTAACAGCGAAGTTATTACCGAAACCGGCGAACTTTTAGGTAGGGTACGGGGCTTTAGGTTCGACCCCGAAGACGGTAAGTTAGTTTCTATAATTATCGCTTCCCTGGGAATCCCCCAAATCCCCGACCAAGTTCTCAGCACTTACGAGTTGGGGATTGAAGAAATTGTCAGCAGTGGCCCGAATCGCTTGATTGTGTTTGAAGGTTCCGAGGAAAGGCTCAGGCAGCTTAGTGTGGGTTTGCTGGAGCGCGTTGGTTTGGGCCAAGCACCTTGGGAACGAGAAGAGGACGAGGCAGGTTATTATCCGAAACCCGTGGCTACGGGAAATCAATTGGGCCCAGGCGTGCGGATACCTGCACCGGAAATGCGGAGCCGGGTAGCTGCGCCTGCGGTGGAGGAAGTTCCTTGGGACGAGGATTTAGAGTGGAATCGGTCTGCGGTTCGCCAGCCGCAGATGCGCGCGGTGCAGGTACAGCAGCCCATCGAGGATTACGAGGATTACGAAGAGGATAATTGGGGCGGCGAGGAGGACGATTACGAAGAGGAGGAGTACGAGGAGAAGCCACAGTACACTCGCGCTGAGATTTCTCGCCCGAAACCGCCGGTGGTGGAGTACGAGTACGAGGATGATGTCGAGGCTGATGCTTGGGCTGACGATGAGGCACCGAAGCCTTACCAGGCTCCTAGGGTTAATATCCCTGAGAAAACTAAGACTCCTGAGTATGAGGAGGAGCCTGGTTATTAGGAATTAATCAATTAGCTCAAACCAATATTTTGCACTCTTCTTAAGAACGGGCAAGATGCCCGTTCCACAATCAAGTTTATTTTTTGTGGAACGGGCTTCTAGCCCGTTGCTGATATTGGTGCAAGATGTGAGTTTAAACTGAGATGTGGCACTATTCTCGCTTAACATGCAAGATGCCCGTTCCACAAAAAGTAGATTTTCTTGTGGAACGGGCATCTTGCCCGTTGCTGATATTGGTGCGCTCAATCTAATTAAATTAGATCCATGAACTAGATAATACTGGCATGGCAGTTTAGTATACTTTGGCTGACGTTTCATATTATGTTAATGAGCGAAAAAGACTTTGCTAAAAATGTTGCTTTCAGATTAATAACATATCTAATTTTTCCAATTTTTTTATCCACCACCACGGCTGAAATGGTCTTGCGAGTTGCGGGATACAAACCCTGGCAAATCGAAAATGTTGATGTTGCGGTCGAACCAAAAGGTAACTTTTTTACCAAAGACTCGGAACTAGGCTACAAGCATTTGCCCGGTAAATTCAAGGTGACACTTAATGGCAATTACTCATTTAATGCGACTCACCTCAATAATAGTTTAAGAATTACACATCCACTCAATACTTATAATCCATCCTCAAAGAAACCTGAAATTTGGATATTGGGCTGTTCTTTTACCTACGGTTGGTCATTGAATGACAGCGAAACTTATGCTTGGTTGCTGCAAGAGAAATTACCCAAATATGAAATAGTTAATTTTGGCGTTAACGGCTACGGCACGCTTCACTCGTTTATTCAATTCAAAGAAGCACTCAAACAAGGAAATAAACCCGAAATTGCGGTGATTGCTTATGCGGGATTTCATGACCGTCGCAATACTTTATTAAGGGCGAGAAGAAAGCAAATGGCTGCTTGGAATAAACTCGGTATTCTATTTCAGCCCGATGCTAGGCTGAATGGAGAAAATAATTTTACCTACAGCATGGCAAAACTTGAATATCGCGAGTTCCCCCTGATGCGGGTTTCTGCATTAAGCCATTTTTTGGAGGTTAATTACAATCAATTTGAAGAGGGATTGTATAGAAGCCATGAGGTTTCTAAGGTAATTATTGAAGAATTCAACCGTGTGGCTGAGGCTAATGGTGTTAAGTTAGTTGTGGCAGGAATTAATGCGGGTTCTGCTAAAATGTTGAAGGAGTTAAGTCAGGAAGGAATTGCTACGGCGGATATTTCGGTTGATTTGAAAATACCTGCCAATAATAATTTACCTCATGACCTTCATCCAAGTGCGATCGCAAATCGGCAATATGCAGAAAAGTTGGAGGTTTTTTTGCAAGGTAGTGTTTTAAAGTAAGTTAACGAACCGCGAAGGCGCAAAGGGCGCGAAGGAAGAGGGAAAGAGGAAGTTTAGAAGTTATTTAGGGTTGCTAGACTGATGGGATTATTTGATGTTGTTTCTTTTAAATTGCCTCGTAAATTTATAATTGATGGTTTTTTCCTGTTTTTACTTGTTCTTATAACAGTTACAGTAACATCAATCTATGTATCCAGCGAACATACTTTTTATTGGTGGGATTACGCGGGATACAATACCGCTACAGTCAACACGGCAAATTTATTTCGAGACTCGCCAGATAAAGCATGGCGCGGAGTTATAGAATCGCTATCTAAGGAAAAAAACCTGTTAATTTCTCTGCCGTTAGTGCCGTTTATTCTCTTATTTGGCGAGTCTCGGCTGAGTTACATTCTCAGCGTATCCCTAATTTATGTGCTGCCGTTTCGCCTGTTGGTGGGGGCAATTTCTGTAAAGCTAATTCCAGTTTATTCCCGCCGGGTGTTTTGGTCAACTGTGCTGCTGAGTTTATTAATTCCTATGAGTTGGATACCGACTCTGCGGGGATATCTGGATACTGGCGGGTGTGTTTTTGTAGCCTTGGCAATTTTGGTTTATTTGCAGGATGTTAAGCTGAAATCTTGGTGGAAAATCCCGTTAATTGGGTTTTTGCTGGCGGCGGCTATTCTGTTGCGGCGCCATTTTGCTTATAGTGCGATCGCATTTTTTGGTGCAGCGAGTTTACAGGCTTTCATCGAGTTTATTGTACAGTATAGCAATCCCAAAGCAGTTATCAACATGGTTCAGGCTTTTAGCCGGGACGGGCTAGAAGCCCATCCCACAAGTCATTTAGGATTGCTATTTCAAAGTATTCAAAACAAAGGTTGGAAAAAATTGTTTGAATCCGGCATCAAATTAGGTTTGATAGCTGCAACTAGCTTGACTATTTTAATGTTGGTAGCGGGAGATTTTACTCGCAGTGCTCTGACGGTTGACTACCGCAATTTGTATGTCGCTTGGAGTTTGTCTGTAAATGATATTTTAACTCGTTATGCGGATTTTTACGGGTTGGGAACTTGGCTGCTGGTACTGATTGGTTTTTCTGCGGGAATTCTGACTCGAATCCTGGTTCCGGCGGCGGCTATTTTTGTTTCGTTGTTTGGGGTTTTGTCGCTGATTGAATGGCTGTTAGTGTTGCGTTACGGCTACTTGCACTATACAATTCATCTTACACCGATCGCACTTTTGGGACTATCCACATTTTTCTGGACAACTTGGCTGACACTCAAAGGAAAAGTCCGGTATTTCATGGTGGGCGCAGCGGGTTTGTACCTGGTTTTGAATGCCGCAGTCGGGTTAATTCCTCTCAAAATTGATTTGCCAAGACTGTTTGTGGGTAATTTTCCGCCGTTAGTGCGATCGGACTACGACGAAGTTGTAAAATTAGTAGAGTTTCTGCGAAAATTAGCACCCAATGAAGAACCAATTTATATTGCCGGTGCTTCTAACAGTTTTAATGCTAATATCCTCAGACAAGCCAACCGCAAATTAAACCCGCCGGAGGGTTGGTGGAAATTAAATACAATCGGGAGGCCGCAAATTGACTCGCGCGATACTTACCCGCTACCGGAGTTGTTGCAGTCACAATATGCGGTGGTTGCTACACCTTTTCAGCAGGTGTTACCGACTGACGAACAAGTTTTGCGATCGCACGAACAAGATGTTGTTAAAGTTGTGTACGATGCCTTTACTCAAAACTGGGAAATTGCCCGCGATTTCCAATTGCTACCGGAACAGTTTAAGCTAGAAAACGGCGTGACTGTCAGCGTTTACCGGAGGGTTCGGCCGACTGATACAGCAACGGCAGTTAGGACTCTGGAGGCGATGCAGCGGCAAATAGTCGATCGACCAGGCACGCAGTTAGATTGGATTAGTTTGCATCAATCAATCTACACAAGTGCTAATTATTCAGTCAGTCAAGAATCGGATAACCTATATAAGATTGTAACTCATCCAATTAAAAACAGCCAGAAAATCGATACATCTTTCCTATATTTAGGTTCCATCTCAGACAAAGTGAAAGTTACTGGCAAACTCAATTTACCTAACAAACAATGTCCGGGAGTTACCCTGCGCTTGACTTTGTGGGACAAGGAAGGTAAATTAGTAGACTCAGCAGAGATGGCTTATAGTCAAAAAAGTGCGATCGGTTTAAATCTATTAGTTGAGGGCAAAAATACCATTTATCTGCTGCTTGAGGTATTGAGTAGCAGCAAACAGGATTTATCAAACCAATGCCGACTGGAGATTAACAATTTGGCTGTCAGTAGGTAAATTGAACCGTCAATGCAAAAACATCAAAAATCCCACTGGTATTTTAATCTATCTCTGTATACTTTTGTCATCATCGGTTCCCTGATGGCTACAGGCTATCTTTTCCCGATTGGAGGCAACTTCCCAGAAGTGCCTCCCATTCAATTTATGTTAAATCCTGAACTGTATAAAAATGATTATTACGTTCAGGAAATGGTTAAATTCAATCCGAGATACTACTATTACTATATCATTTATTTGCTCGCAAACTTAGGAACAAGCATTCCCCTAGCGCATTTTATTTATCAATTCCTATCCTTCGGTTCATTTATCCTAGCTTGCTACGCAATTATCAATATCTATACTAATTCCAAACTGCCTGCCGCAGCGATGGCTTTTTTATGTATAGCCGCTTCATTTACAGATGTTGGTAACACGCTGATATTTTCCACCAAGTCAGTACCCAGTACCTTCGCAATGGGTTTCGCCATCTGGGGAATTTACTTTAGTTTGCGCCAGAAATGGCTGACAGGATATTTATTTTTTGGGCTGGGTTGTTTGCTGCAATTCTTAGTGGGTTTGTTGCCGGGATTGATGATGGTTCCCGTTTTAGTTATTGACTCTGTAAGACAGCGGAAGTTTAAAACATTGATTTTGGCGATCGCACTTTTAGCAGCAATGGCAAGTATCGTTTACGTACCGATGTTATTAACAGGTACTACCAGCACTCACACTATCGACAACGCCCAGTTTGTCTACATTCACGCGAAAGTGCGAAACCCCCACCATATCCTCCCGTCAAATTGGGATGTTGGGAATTGGTTCAACTTTATATGTTTCATAATTGGTGGCTTGCTGTGCATCAAAAATTCCGATTTATTGCCACAAGAAGACAAGATTAATTTTTATGTAATTGTTGGCACATCAATTTTTGCATTATTTCTAAATTACGTATTTGTCGAAGTTTATCCTTTAGCTTTTATCGCCAAACTACAGTTAGCTAGAACCGTACCTTTCGCTCAATTAATTATATTTATTGCTGTTGCTTTGAGGGCCGAGCAACTTTACCGAGAAAAACAAATAGCTATTAGCTTGTTGCTGTTAGCTGTACTAACTTTGCCTTTTAGGGGCATCATTTTCTTAGGATTATCAGTTTGGCAAACAAAAAATTACGTATTTACTAAACGAGATAATATATTGTTGTGGATTTTAACAGCAGGAACGGTAATTTTCAGCTTGATATATCCGGTGACTGATTCATGGGAAATAATGGGCGATCGAATAATTAGCATCCCAGTCCTTTTCTCCATTCTCGCCTTCCCATTCATTTTAGAAAAAACATCCCTTGCTAAATCTATAAAACAGACTATAACTCACACATTAGCCTTAATAACTACAGCCACCTTGGTTTTTGGAATAGCAGGAATTCTGCCTAAACCTCTATTAAATGTATTTCAAACAAGAGTTAATATCAATGCCGTTCCCAGAGACGACTTAAGCAAATTAGCTATGCGATTTTCGCAAATTAGCAGCCGCGATTCACTCGTATTAATTCCACCTTCAGTTACCAACTTCCAGTTTTTCTCCGAAAGAGCGATTGTCGTCAACTTCAAGAACTTCCCCTTTACCGAAAAAGGCATCAAAGAATGGCAAAATCGCATGGAAACCGTTTTAGGAGTCCCCTTAAACCCGCAAATGATTTGGGGAGGAAATGACTTTTTTATCCGCCGCAGCAGTGCGGATTTAGTCAAAGTAGCCAGAAACTATCAGGCAGATTATATCCTGACTCGTACTGACTGGCACCCAAATATTCAAGGGGAAATCGCAGACAAACAAGGCAAATGGATACTCTATAAAATTAGGTAATAGGTAATTGGTAAAACTTGTTAAATCCCCATCTAACTTTTAGATTAGTCAGCAGAGGTAGACTTTGCTTGCCTAGAAGCAATTGTAATAGCCGATTTATCAGCGTTAATCAGCGTTAATCAGCCTTAATCTGCGGTTAAATATCAAAACCTGAATCATCAATAATTTCGCTAATTTGCTTGTCCACATAATCAGCATCCACATTCCGTGCCATCAACTCAGCTAAAATCCCCAGAGAAATCAACTGCACCGACAGAATTGTACACAAAATCCCAAAAAATAACAAAGGTCGATTCCCGATCGGCCCAAAATTCATCCCCGCCAAATTCAGAAACCAAATAACTATCAAATAACTCAGCGAAACAGTTCCAACCAACCCAAAACACAATCCCAAACCCCCAAACAAATGACCTGGTTTGTGCAAATAGTGCGTCGTGGCTAATACTGTCAACAAATCAATAAATCCCCGCGCATAACGTTCCCAGCCGTAATTAGATTTTCCGTGCTTTCGCGGATGATGTTCCACAACTACTTCGCCAATTTTAAACCCTAAATTGTTTGCTAAAGCTGGAATGTAGCGGTGCAATTCTCCGTACAATTTAATCGACTGCAAAACTTCCCTACGATACGCTTTAAAACCGCAATTCATATCGTGCATTTGCACCCCAGTCAGCAAACACGCCACGGCATTAAACAGCTTGGAAGGTAAAGTTTTAGAAAGCGGGTCGTTTCGCTGTTTTCGCCAACCAGAAACTAAATCAAATCCAGATTCTAAATGATGTAAAAATTTGGGAATTTCAGCGGGATCATCCTGAAGGTCAGCATCGAGAGTAAAGATAATTATCCCTGCTGCATTGCGAAATCCTGCTGAAAGTGCGGCGGATTTGCCAAAGTTGCGGCGCATTTTAATCGCTTTAATTAGTTTGGGATGTTGGCTGGCTAAATCTGTGATTTCTTGCCAGGAATAATCGCGGCTACCGTCATCTATGAAAATGACTTCGTAACTGTCAATTTCTGTTTGGAACATGACAAGTTTAATTTTTTCAAACAGCAATTTGAGGGTGGCTTCTTCGTTGTGAACTGGGATTACGAAGCTGAGATGTTTTGGCATAGGGCTATTCTATTTAATTTGTGTTGTCAAGGAGATTTTTTTATTAACCGCAGAGGGCGCAGAGGTCGCAGATGAGGCGAAAGAGAAGTTTTTTAGTTTTTATTGATAACTTGGGAGTTTCGCAAGGCTACCCAACCTTTGCGGTTTTTAAAGGAGGCATAGGCTGTCAATAATTTATCTGTTGGTGATGTTTGAATGTATCCTCTCCAAGCTGCAAATTCGTAGGAATGGCCAAACAATTTAACTAAATCTGGGCGCGGAAATCCTGACATGGCGAAACCTCGAACTACATTTTCTTGGTTGAGAATGGCAATACATTTTACATTGTTTTCGGGGTCTCCTACCCAGCCAATTACTCTGGCTGCTGTTGGTGCAAGTTTGGTGGCTGTATCAAAATATCCGGGTACTCCGTCTTTGGGTGCTGACAGTAAATTTGCGTCGATTTTTGTGTCTAATGCTGCACAGAAATTGTGTTTTTTGATGTCTCGGTTAAATGGTACTAAGTTGTTAGTTTTTAAGGCGTCGATTAAGCCGACAAAAGCGGCGGGTTTGTTGCCTACGCGGTCTTTAATTAGGGTTACGTCGGTGATGCCTAGTTGCAGTGATAATGCTACTAACGGTTGATAGGTTGCTCTGCGGGCGATCGCCATTGCAGTTTCGCCTCCCACCCCGTACATTAAAATAATCGCGACTGTGGCGACTGCAAACAGCGGTGTCAGCCAACGCCCTTGGATTCTTGGTGTTGGCTGCCACTCGCGCACCCACAATACTGTCAGCACAATTGTGCTCATCCAAAACAAGGCTGGGAGTGTGGCGTAGCGGGAAGCTGTGGCTTGTTCGACGCCAAATCCCGATCGGCTAACCGCGGCCATTAACGCGGTTTGCAGCGTGTAAAGTTGGATTGATAGCCAAGGCAGCCAATCCGGGCGATCGACCTTTTTTACAAATAGCCAATAACCAACAAAACCCGTCGCTGCAATCAAACCAATTATACCAATAATTGAAGCAACAATAATATTTTCGCTAAATATTCCGCCGAGATAAGTGGGAATATATTCGAGAGTTTTGAGGGGGTTGATTTTTGTTAAAGAAGGGTGATGAGATGGAGTTTTATAAGTTAAAAAATAAATCCCAATCACTGCAATCGAAGCAATGAAATACAAATAAGTTATTCGCCGAGGAAACCGCAGCACAACAGCAGCAGCACACAATATCGGCCACAAACCTAAAGGAGTGCTGTAACTAATACAGCCTAAAACGCCAAAAACAATGCTGCCAATTACCCACTTATTTTGTAAATGCGGGGGCGGGCACGGGGGCACCGCCCCTACCAACTCGTTACCAGGCTCTGCCTCCCTTTTCTTTAATAAATCTGTCACATAGGATTGCAAACAAAATATCGAACAAATCACAAATAAATTAGCAATTATCCAGTGAACGCCACTGAATCCCCGCATCCAATTGTGAGCCGCCGCCGGAGTAAAATTAAAAATAGAAATGCAAAGGAGTAGCGAGATAAATTGCAGCGGAAAACGCCTCATTTTTAACGGCAGCAGAGCAATTAATACGTGGCACTGAATCCACGCCAAAAACCAGGCAACTAAACACAAACCAATATTTGAACCTTGCGTTACAGCTATATTCAAGCCATAAATAATGGCCGGAATCAAGACAAAATGCTCGTTGGCCCGAAATATCCAATTAAAAGGATTTGTAGAAAAACCGTCTACTGAATAAAAATTCCATGTCATCCACCAATAATCAAAATTAGACAAGTCTCCCGCTTGCGATATCAAGTACAAAATATATGAAGCTGGTATTAGGATGCCGAGAACTGAGGCGGCAATTAAAATATATTGTTGCTTGATTTTCATGGATTCAGACATGGGGTATTTTTAATTAATGGGGCAGGTTTAGCGACGCACTCCCGACAAAGAAACCGGGTTTTTTATTTAATCTCTAGGCTACAGCGAAGGATTTTCGTAAAAAACCCGGTTTCTGGCCACCAGTGGATAAGTCCTATTGTCCTGAATCCCTAAATTTTAGACTAAAGTTCAAACTCCCAGATTCAATGCTGCAAGTAAATCTAAAATCTAAAATCTAAAATCTAAAATCGACTGACTTCTCTTGCCAGCATTTGTCTGAGTCCTTGCCGCCAGTGGGGAGGATACGTGCCTAGAAGTGCTGATATTTTTACCGTAGAGAGGACAGAAAAAGCCGGACGTTTTGCGGGTGTTGGATATTCGGCGGTGGTGATGGGTATTACGCGCTGAACTTTTAGGGGAAGGCCGAGTTGTGCTGCTTCCTCAAAAATGGCGATCGCAAAATCGTACCAACTACAAACACCGCTGTTAGTGTACTGGTATGTTCCAAAAGTTTCTGGCCCAAGGAGAGGAATAATTTGTGAAGTCGCCGCACCTAAATCCCCAGTCCAAGTAGGACTTCCGATCTGATCGGCTACTACTCGAATTTCTTCCCTTTCCTTTCCCAACCTCAGCATGGTTTTGACAAAATTACTTTTGCCACCGTTGCCGTAAACCCACGCGGTTCTAATAATAATATGTCGGTTTCCCGATTTTAGAATTGCTGCCTCGCCTGCTAATTTCGACTTGCCGTAAGTTCCCAGTGGATTCGTAGAATCTGTTTCCAGATAAGCAGAACCGTGGCTGCCATCAAATACATAATCAGTAGAAAAGTGAATCAAACTTGCTCCCTGTTTTTCGCATTCTTCGGCAAAAATTCCTGGGGCAATAGCGTTGACTGCATATGCTAATTCTGGCTCACTTTCGGCTTTGTCTACCGCAGTGTAAGCACCCGAATTGATGACTAAATCCGGTTGAATTTCAGCCATTGCTTGACGGATGCTTTCGGGTTGGGATAAGTCGAGGCGAGTGCGATCGAGCGCAATAACATCTCCCACAGATAATAAAATCGGCTGCAATTCTTGAGCTAGCTGTCCGCTGCCGCCTGCGAGTAAAATTTTCATGATCAAAACACTTGAGCTTTTTTCAACGTTTGTCCCGCTTGGTCTTTAGCTGATAAGATTGGTTGGGCACCATCTAGCGGCCAGTCGATCGCCAAATCCGGGTCATTCCATAGGATACACCGCTCGTGTGCCGGTGCGTAATAATCTGTAGTTTTGTACAAAACTTCAGCCGTCTCGGAAACCACTAAAAAACCGTGAGCAAATCCCGCCGGCACCCAAAATTGCCGTTTATTTTCTGCACTCACTAAACAGCCAACCCACTGCCCAAAAGTCGGCGAACTTTTTCTAATATCCACCGCTACATCAAATATTGCTCCCGCAACTACCCGCAGCAATTTGCCTTGAGGTTGCTGAATTTGGTAGTGCAAACCCCGCAGCACATTTTTAGAAGATTTGGAATGATTGTCTTGAACAAATTCTGCGGTAACGCCTGTTTGTTCAACAAAAGCTTTGTGATTGAAACTCTCAAAAAAGAAACCGCGATCGTCTCCGAAAATTTTCGGTTCAATGATCAGAACTTCCGGTATTTCGGTAGATATAACATTCATAGTTAGCTGTGAAAGTGATAAACTCATACTCAGTCTCTGCTATTTTACTATGAAAGCCGACGCATATCTCAAAAAATTGTACGCCAATCGATTTGATTCCCGACAACTGCAAGCCAAGGTGGCACTATGGAAAGTTTTAATTGACGAATTTTTACAAGATTATGTTCCTCCAGAATCAACCGTTTTAGATATTGGCGGCGGTTACTGCGAGTTTATAAATCAAATTCAGGCTAAAAAAAAATGTTTGATTGATCTAAACCCCGATTCCAAGTTATTTGCCAATCCTGATGTAAAAGTGCTGAACATTGATGTTTTAAGCTTTGATGATCAACCAGCTTTTGGCGAACAATTTGACCGTATATTTATCTCTAACTTTTTTGAACATCTCCGCAATAAAGAAGAACTCATCCAAATTATTTTATTTTGCTTTGAGGCGCTTAAGCCAGGGGGTTCTCTCTTAGTTGTCCAACCAAATTTTAAATATTCTTTCCAAGAGTATTACGACTTTATCGACCATCAATTACCAATTACCCACTTATCGCTGCAAGAACTTTTACAAACCGTCGGCTTTGAAATCGACTTAATTATACCGAGATTTTTACCATTTTCGACCAAAGGCAGACCGGCCTCGCCTTTGCTGTTAAAAATTTACTTAAAATTGCCTTTGTTGTGGCGGTTTTTGGGAGGGCAAATGTTTGTCAAAGCATCGAAACCAAACAATTAATGGTCGGGGAAAGCGATCGCCGCCCCTAGAGCATTTCAATTGTTATAATAAAAATTGCAAGTATTCCTGTAGTTTGGGCTGGGCAAAATCAGGATAAATTTGCTAAAAAAGCATCAATTGTAGGAAAAAAATGATGACACAAACATCCCGCGCCATTGCTGTGAATATTCCGCCGACACTAACACTCACCGTTACCCGCGAGCAATTCGTTGAATTGGCGATCGCCAACCGAGAATTACAATTAGAAAGAACAGCACAAGGAGAGTTAATCGTGAATCCACCAACCGGAGGCGAAACAGGATACAGAAACTCTGATTTAAACGGGCAACTCTGGCTGTGGAACCGCCAAACTAAACTGGGAAAGACATTTGACTCTTCTACTGGTTTTCACTTGCCCAATGGAGCCGATCGCTCTCCCGATGCTGCTTGGGTGCGTCAAGAAAGGTGGGATGGGCTCACCCCAAAACAAAAAGAAAGTTTTATTCCCTTGTGTCCTGATTTTGTGGTAGAACTCCGTTCTAAAACTGACAACATGGAACCGCTGCGAGCCAAGATGAAAGAGTATATGAACAATGGCGCTCGTTTGGGTTGGTTGATAGATCGGAAAAACAAAAAGGTGGAGATTTACAGGCCAAGTCAAGATGTAGAAGTCTTGGAAAATCCTATTAGTTTGTCCGGTGAAGATGTGTTGCCTGGGTTTGTCTTAGATTTGACAGAAGTTTGGGGATGAATGCTGAATCCCCTTCAATATCTGCGAGGGGTCATTCCTCATGTTTTAATCGGGCAACAATTGAGATATAATTCGCTCTCGTCCGATTTAAAAAATAGGGTTATGTATAAATTTATGTAGGGAAATGGCAATGCCGTGTCCTAATACCGGACACTCCAAAAGCCGTTTCCCTACCGCAGAAGAAATGGTTGTATTACCAAATTGCACAACACATCTCCCTGCATCTGAGGTTAAAAAATCCCTACAAAATCGAACTTAAAACCACCTCATTAGCAGCAATCCAATCATAAATATCCTGCAAAGCCGCTTCCGGCCCAATAACAGGCCGCCATCCTGTGCGCTCCATCACCCTAGAAGAATCAGTAATAAAAATCGGAATATCCCCCGCGCGTTCCTCCAAAACAGGATTAATTGAAATCGATTTCCCGGTAATTTTTTGGCACAAATCAGTTGTCTCAAACAAAGAAAGACTGTTGCTCAAACCGCCGCCAACATTAAAAACTTCGCCGTCAAATTCAGCAAAATGTTCTAATTGATAATTAACTAACCTCAACAAATCTTCAACGTGCAGCAAATCCCTAACTTGCTTCCCGCTGCCGCCAAAACCGATATAACTCAGCGACTTTTGAAAATAGTGGGCCGCCACCCACAAACCGCAAACTCCCTGATCGACTTTACCCATTTGCCAAGCACCAGTAATTAAGCCACAACGGTTAATAATTGCGGGTACATTGTATGATTCCCTGTATTCCTCAATCAGCAATTCCGAAGCTAATTTAGTTGCTCCGTAAAGCGAACGGTGTCCTTTTAATGGGAAGTCTTCTGATATGCCCAACTCGGATATACCGGGTAAAGTTTGCTCAGGGGCGATCGCAAATCTATTTGGCAACTCTAACAGCTTAACCGATTTGACACTGGCGATCGGATAAACCCGACTGGTAGACAAAAATAGCAAACTCGCACCCGTTTGTCTCGCCAACTCCAAAACATTTACAGTGCCCAGTAAATTCGTCTGCAAAACGTACTGAGGTGAACTAAAACCAGCCAGTACAGAAGGCTCCGCAGCACAATCTATAATGCAGTCAGCATTGAGTGCAACTGGATCTAAATCTGCCGCTGTGCGAATATCCCCGTAAACAAACTGAATCCCGCAACTTTTAAGCCGAGGCAGATTCAATTCCGAGCCGCGGCGACGCAGGTTATCTAAACAAATTATTTGCCATTCCGGGTGCAGTTTCTTCAGGCCAATTGCCAAACAACTGCCGATGAAACCGGCACCACCAACAATTAAAATTCTCTCAGGCATTCACTTTTAATTTTGCTATCTTTCTAGTCCGGTGGTAGTCGCCGCGAGACAGATGTTTTTCCAGCCATACATACAAGACAATAAACAAATATCGACTGCCCATCTCTTTGATTTTCAGCTTAGAAATACCAGCAGTCCGGTTGTACCACCTCAGAGGAATCACCGTATAGGAAAAACCCCGAACGATTGCTTTTAAAGGCAGTTCGACTGTCAAATTAAAATGATGGCTCAAAATCGGTTGTACGCCTTCAATTGCTTCTCTTCGGTAAATTTTAAAAGCATTGGTGACATCGCTGTACCGCAAGCCGAAAATACTTTTGACAAACCAGTTTGCTAAGCGATTAATTGCTAACTTGTGAAGTGGATAATCCACCACAAAGCCACCTTTGATAAAGCGGGAACCAAAAACGCAATCATATCCTTCTTGTAGCTTGCGGTATCCTGCTACCAAATCCATCGGATCGTCGGAAGCATCCGCCATCACAATTGCTGCAGCATCTCCGTCAAATTCCGCCAATCCCCGGCGCACAGCAAATCCGAAACCGTTGGGAGGTTGATTGTTGATGTATCTAACTGTGGGAAAAGTCTCTGACAACTCCTGGCAAATATCAATAGTTCGATCGACACTGTTGTCATTCACTATCAAAATTTCGTGCGGAATGCCTTCTAAATCGAGCGTCTGGGCGAGCGCCCGCACAGTACCGTACAAACAGCCCTCCTCATTGTGGGCTGGTATAATCACAGAAATTTTCACTCCTCATCCTCCGCGCAACTGGACAAACTTGTTGTCAACAGGATTATACACCCAAGCTTTAATTTCCGTTTGGGCGATCGGCAAATTATTATCCGACAAATCAACAGCCCACCTTGCATTATTGTATAACTCAGATTTTAAACTCTCAGCAATGTCGGGACTGTCCAAATTTACATAAGCGTTAGCAAAAAAAGATTTTTTCTCGCCGAGAGATAGCAGTACAATATGTGGCTGTTGCAAATTTTCTGGCAAAACCGCCCAACCAGCAGCCTTGACAGCATCATTTTGCTTAACAGTCAAGGATTTATCGCTAGTTTGAGGTTTGTCTAAATAACCGTAAACTTTCTCCGTATTAGAAATAAACTCTACATTTTTCGCGAACTTAAGCCAACCTATTTTTTCGATAATTGCAGCGCCTTCTCTCACCAGCCAAGTTTTTTTGCTCAGCACCCTCACACAGCTTTCCGGTGAATTATTGAAAAAATCAGATGGTTCCAGATAGTTAATTAACTGCAAACAATCTTGAGCGCCTTGTTTGTAAATAATTGCGGATCTAGTTTTGGCGATCGCCAGTTGAGAGTTAACAATAATTGTAGCAATTAACAGCCCTGCTACTACCCGATAAATAAATTTATAGTTAGGTTTTAACGTTGCTTTTGTTTTGGGATCATTACCTGGGACAAACAATTGCCATAGCTGAACCACAGCAATTAAGAGCAAAATTGAATTAGTCGTATATCTAGACGATTCGATCGCCTGTATTGCCCCAAATTCAGCCCTACCAGCCGTAATAAACAGAGCCGATAAAACCGAAAACAAACCTATTGACAGCCAAGGTAAAGCCTCATAATTCTCACCAATATCATTCCTATCTGTCATTGCGAGGGAGGAAGGAATCGCCGGGAGTTGAAATTGCTTTTCTGAGTCAGCACTCACAGATGAATCTGCCGAACTTGATACAATCTTTTTCCCAAAATAAACTACAAAAAATACAAAGCTTGCAAATATTAGCCATCCTACCAATGCCGAGATTCCATGCGATCGCACAATTGGCGAACCCAGCAAACTTAAAAAGTAATCAATCACCACAAACTGCTTATTCAACAATGAAATAATACTTGCTTTCCGACTCGGATGATAATCTATTGAGTAAACAGCACAAGTTGCCACAAAGAGCAACATCCAGACAATAAGTCTTTTTCGTTTCTGCGCTGCATTTCTTTCCAAAGCCACCACAGCCGGAATCGCCGCCAACCAAGACAGCAAGCCTTGAGCGAGCGAAAAACTCGCAAAAAAGCAGAATACAGCAGCAATAGAGATTCTAATATTAGGCAATAATTTGTGATGTGAAACCAGCGCATAAACCGCAGCTACAAAACATAAATTCACAAAAAACCAAGCTAATTGAAATCCCCAAAGCCAGTTTTCGTGCTGAACTAGCGAGAAAATCAAAATACAAGTTAAAATATTAGCTAAATGCCACAAATCATCCCCTACATTCTTAACTTGCATCGAGGATAACTTGTACATAGCAATAAAAGTTATCGCAGCCAAACCTATGCTGAGACACAACTGATAATTAATATTCCATCGGGAAGCAAAAGCCAGCACCGCAATAATTATTTTCGGAAAAAGTATGCGGTGGTTGCTGTGCAAAGCCCAAAAATCGTTAAAAGTTACATTTCCCTGAGCTATTTTCTCAAAAAGGCTAGCTAACCTCCACTCGTCATCAACGGGAACGTTAACGCTAAAATTCGCTACAAATCCGATTAACAGGACAACAGGAATTAGATATAAAGTAAATAAGATGATTTTTTTCATGAAAGTGCGATCGCACCGATTGCCATCACCATTTTATATCAAACCCTGTTAAATAATTTTTATCAAGTTTGTAGTGAAGACTTCACTCCTCATAGTTTGAGCCGGGACTTGCATTCCTTACTACAAACAAGTTGAAAAACATAACACATAGAAACCCGGTTTCTTCAAGAAACCGGGTTTCCGAACAGCCTAAAAGCCTCGCGTTCAATTCGGTTAACCGAATTACTTAATAGTCTTGAAGGTATCCATTTTCCCAGTAAATCGGTTGATAAACATCTGCAAAACAGTCCGCTTGCCAATATTGATATTAGAACTCACGGACATTCCCGACTGCAAGTTAACCTCCACTTCATTTGCCTTGCCCTTGTTCAAAACAAACTTCTGATTTTTGAGCTTAATTATGGTTTTGAAAGCATAGTATTTCCGCAGTTCAGTAGGAGGCTCAGCATCGCTGCTAATCTCTATCACTTCACCCTCAGCAGTACCAAACTCCATCGCCGGGAAAGCTTCTACATTCACTTCCACAGGCACGCATTGGTATTTCGTCAAACCCAGTTTCTCTCTGTTAACTTCCTTCTCTGGACAAACGCAACTTTTACCTATTTCGCAGTCAATCTTTTCTCCGTCTAATTGCTTGCCGTGATACTGCTCCAATTTTGCCCGCTTCTGTCTCAAAGCATCCAATACCAGAGCCACATTGCTGTTTTCCAGGTAAACTACTCCTTGCAGACCGTTGTCGTCATCCAAAACTTTGAGCAGCTTTTCAGTTTGCTGCGCTTCGTAATAAGCTTCTTCGCAGCGTGCTGGGCGCGGTTCGCCCGGTTTCAGCACCGTATTAATAATGGATTGGCATATGGGATCTTTCGCCATATCCAACTTAGCTTTCTCCTTCGTAGAAGGCTTCAAATCAAAGATTACCCCCGATACCGGAGCCTTCATCACTTGAGTGTCGCGGTTTTGTTGAGCCTTTTCTAGCTGAGCGTTCACCTCGGACAACTTTTTCAGGTTTTCCACTTTGAAGCGGCTTAGCTGAGAATCGCTGCTGGCAATTTGTTTCTCGTTTTCAGCAATTTTGCTGTAAAGTTCTTTTGCCCAGGAATCCTTGGTGTTTTTTAACTGTTCTTGGGCGCGGGCGATGGACTCCTGAATGCGCGCTTGCTCTCCTTGCTGGCGCTGTATGTCAGCACTAATTTTTTGGATGTCACCTTGACGCGCGTTAATTTCGCCTCGGCGCGTATTGATTTCACCAAGGCGCGTGTTAATTTCGCCCCTGCGAGAGTTGATTTCACCTTCGCGCTGCTTGATTTGATCTTGCTGTTTGAGAACGTCGCTTTGGCCTCTGAAAACATCTTGTTCTTGACGTTCTTTTTGCAGTTCAGCGATGGCTCCTTCCTCAACCAGGGGGGCGAGTCTGCCTAGAATGTTTTGATTCGACTTCAATACTTGTTGGGATTTCGCTAACTGTTCTTGGGCCAAATCTCTCTGAGCCAGGGCGGATTTTACTTGCTCTTGCGAAGAACCTAACTGCTGCTGAGCATAATTTAATTGGTTTTGGGCAAAACCCAATTGTTGCTGTGCCACTATCATTTGATCGCCGGCGGCTTTCTCAGCATCCTGAGCTTGCTTCAGTTGTTTTTCCAACTCCTGAACTTGGCCTTGAGCTGCAGCGACGCGAGACAGAAATTCCGATCGATAATTAACATAAAGTCCTTGCTGAGCAGCATCAAAATTTCCGCTAGCTCCCCGATTGAGGTACAGTTCGTCAATCAAAGCTTGCAGCACTTGATTTTGTGCCGTGAGGCTCTGTCTGTCCTTGATTGTTGATTCTAGGTTAGAAGGAACAGCGCCTTGAATTTTGCCGTTGACAACATCTTCGTAAAATTTATTTTCCTTTTCCAGAGCTTCTTTAGTTTTCTGTATCGATGTTAAATCGGCGCTGGGTGCAAGGGGGTTGAAAGTGAGCAGAGGCTGGTTTTTTTCCACGCGATCGCCATTTTCAACGTGAAGTCTCACCACAGCGCCCGTAGCAGGTGCTTGGATGTCTCTGGCACCATCTTTGAGTTCCAATTGGCCGACAGCGGGGACAGCTTGCTCTACGCTAGCAAAATAAGCCCAAACTACAGCCGAAGTGGTCATCAGCATGATCATCCACAAAAACAAGTGCGACCAAATCGCTGGTTTTTCGAGAATGACTGGTTGCTCAGAAAGTATTAACGATTTCATAGCCATTTGTTAGTTCTCAGTTGTTAAGCGTTAGTGATCAGTTGTGAGTTGTTAGAGATCAGGTATTCGATGACTCTTGTTGTTGGAAGAGGCAGTAGTAACGCCCTTTAAGAGCCATTAATTCTTTATGAGTTCCCCGCTCGACTACAGAACCTTGATCCATCATAATAATTACATCAGCGTTTTGGATGGTAGTCAGGCGGTGAGTAATGAAAAATACCGTGCGGCCGGCGAAAGCTTCTGCTAAGTTATTACAAACTTGGCGCTCTGAATGGTAGTCGAGGGCGCTTGTAGCTTCGTCCAAAATCAGCAGTTTCGGGTTTTGCAAAATCGTGCGGGCGATCGCCAAACGCTGCCTTTGACCCCCAGAAAGCGACGAACCCCGCTCTCCGACTATCGTATTGTAGCCAGCAGGCAAGCCCATAATAAAATCGTGAGCTACCGCTAATTTTGCAGCTCGCACAATCTCATCCGTACTCGCATCGGGATTGCTCAGAGCAATATTTTCCTGTACAGTACAGTTAAACAGCAAAGTATCTTGCAGCACCACCCCAAGTTGGCTGCGGAGCGAATATAATTCCACCTTGGCAATGTCATAGCCGTCAATAAAAATCCGGCCCGACAACGGCGGATAAAGACGCTGTAACAGCTTCATCGCCGTACTTTTACCCGAACCGCTTCCCCCCACAATTCCCACAAAACTGCCAGCGGGAAATTCCAAATTAACATTAGCCAATTGCAGTGCCCCGCTCTCCAGGAATCGGAAGGAAACCTCCTCATAGGTAACCTGCCCTTGAATTGCCGGCAGCGGGATATTGCTCCGGTCTTCATCGCTGGTTTCCGTCGGCGTATCGACCACATCCTTAAGCATATCGATCGACATCGAGACTTCTTGGAAACTCTGCCAGACGCTCACAAAACGCAGCAGCGAACCAGTCACGTTCCCGGAAATAATTCGGAAAGCAATCAACTGACCCAAAGTAATCTCATTTCCCAGTACCAAATAAGCTCCCACCCACAACTGAGCTAAGTTACCCACCTGGTTTAAAAAGCTGCTAATAGTACCGGCCGCAGTTCCCGTGATAATTGTTTTAAAACTGGCTGTAATGTATTTTGCGTAGCGGCTCGACCACTCCCAGCGGGATTTCAATTCAATATTTTGAGCTTTAACAGTTTGAATCCCGCTGACTACTTCCACTAGATAAGATTGAGAGTCAGCAAAACGCATATTTCTTTGTTTGATCAGGCGCAGCACCAGCGGATTGATTAGAATAATCATCAGCCCCAGTATCGGTACCACTGCCAAAGATACAAACGTTAGCTGCACGCTGTAGGAGAGCATCACGGCGACGTAAACCACCGAAAATACCGCATCGAGAACCACTGTCAGAGCTGTACTCGTCATGAATTCCCGAATCTGGCCCATCATGCTGAATTTGTAGACCAAATCTCCCACACGCCGATTGTCAAAGTAATTTTGGGGCAGCCGGAGTAAGTGGTCGATGACTTCTGCACTCAATTTGACATCAATGCGGTTTGAGGTATCTATAAACAAAAAGGTACGCAAACCGTTGAGCAGTCCTTCAAACAGGGCAACACCTAACAGAAAGGCACCCAAAATATCTAAGGTGTCAATGCTACGCTGACCTAAGACTTTATCAATAATTATTTGGCTGATTAATGGGTTGGCCAGACCAAATAACTGTACAAAAAACGAAGCAAGCAACACCTCAAAAAACACTGTCTTGTGTTCCATGAGGGCCGGCACAAACCACCAGAAGCTGAACTGCTCTTTTTGCTCAACTTGCGGAGCTTGCAGGAGCAGGACTTCTCCCTGTTCGCCCCAGATTTCTTTAAACTGAGGTATCCGCTTCCGCATCAGCCCCTGTTCGGGCGTGGCCATCACCAATTCTTGCTCGGTGATGCTGTAAATAATGGCAAAGCTATCTTGCCATTTAATCATTACGGGAGCTTTGATGCGGTTGATTGCTTCTGCAGGCACTTGCGCCAATTGGGGCGTGAGGCCGATGCTTTGGGCGATCGCCCCGCAAGCTTGCATACTGATAGAACCGGCGGTTTTTAACTGATTTTCTAGAACTTTGCGGATGATATCTCGACGAAATTTGAGGCCGAAATACTTGCTCAACATCTGGAAGCAAGCAAGCGGGCCCTCAATCTGCCCTTTGGCGCGGAAAACTGGGTATCTCCCGGCATCCTTTGGTTGACCGCTTGCGGGTTCTGGGGGACGATCGGGGGCGTCTATAACCGTGATCGATGTTTCGTTGGGCGGATTCTGCCCTGGGCCTACTGTATCTGTCGTGCCATTTAATGAGTCTGTTTCGGGTTGGGGTTCTGGGGGTTCCCGGAAGCCGACCAAGCGGGCGCCGAGGCGGCCTTCTACTTTTAAGGATTTGGCTGCGTTTTCCACAGAGAAGCGGCTGCCGGTGGGAAAGTCGCCCAAGACGCCACTGCTGACGAGCCAAATTCGATCGGCATCTAGCTCTTTGGCGATGTCTTGAGTTTTTTTGTTGCCGTTTGGTACGTTGACAACTGTCGCATCTTGCCAAGCTTGCAGGGTGAGTTCCTTGAGATTGGAAGTGCCGTCGGCTTGGCGCTGCAATTCCAGGCTCAACAGTTCAAATACTTCGCTCAAGGAACAGTGTTCGCGAAAGGCTTCTCCAAAGGTCGGCTGTTTTTCCAGTACGCTCAGGAACTCTTCGGCAGGTAGGACGATCGCGATCACATCTGTAGAGGCGATGGCCGTTTCGCAGGGAACCCCCCTGAGCAAGCCAGCCCAGCCCAGGATTTCCTTGGACTGCACCAAGCGTAAACTTACGTGGCGCTGCGAGCGCTGGTCAAAGCCCAGCAGCCGGGCCTGGCCTTGATAGATAATTGCCACTTGAGTCGGCATTTTTTCCCGTTCAAACAGGGGTTGCCCCGTCCGGTAGCCGAGGAGTTGGCATTTAGCCACCAAGGCTGTCAGAGCCGTCTCTGACAGTCGGTCAAAGGGAGGTGTTTGAGCTAGGAAATCCTGAATTTGGGAAAGGGAAACAGCGGAAGAAGTCATCCAATTTTAGATTTTAGATTTTAGATTTTAGATTGAATCAACAGATTAATCCAGGGGGTTTTTGTCAGGATGCTACGCTTTTTCAAGTCTCCACGGATAAATCCGGGGGCCCCTGACCCAATTGCTGGATTGTCATGATATTGAAGACACGGAGGAGAGGGGCTGTAGCGGGCCTATTTGCGATATCTGTTCGGCGAGCCAGCTTTCAAAGAGTTCGTTAATCAAGTGCAGCCGCATCGATTCATCGAGCTGGGCCGGCATGAACTTTTCTAGTCGAATAATTACCATCCATTCTGCCAGAGGACGCGGCGTCCAGAGTTGATTTGGCTGGCTGACGGACAAAAGTTTGCTGATTGCCGGGTGGGGCTGGCTGAGGGGTACTGGGCCCAACAAGCCGCCTGACTTGGACTCCGGCCCTTCGGAATAGTCGCGGGCCACTTCGGCAAAGGTTTGTTCCCCTTCGAGGATGCGAAAGTAAAGTTCGTTTGCCAGTGCTGGATTTTTGGTGCGTACCAGGGAATAGACTACGTGGTCTAGGCTGGCTTTGCGGGTTAAAAAATAATTATCTACTTTAGGTCTCCAAGTGGCTTGCTTAAATTTTTCGATCAGCAAGGGCCTAACGGCCATCTCTTGAAGTTCTTCTTCCGTCATATTTTGGCCGCGCAGCCAAGCTTCTTTGGCTTCCGGGGCTGTCAGTTGGTGTTGTGCCAGAAAGTTCTCGACGGCGGATTGGCGTTCTTCGTCGCTGCAACTAAAGGATGCGATCGCTTGGTCTACTATTACACCCCGCAAGAATTGTGGCATCAACTGATACCGCTTCAGGAGCGATGGCATATCCTGAGCTTGCAGTAATTTATCGCCTATTTGAAAAAGTCCTGTCATTTTTTTTTCTCCAACTGACTTGCGCTTCCCCTTTTAATTTAGCTGTGGCAGGAAAAGAGCGACAACCACTAACCCCTCGATTCCCCGATGATAGCAGACCGTCAGTGGGCTAGCGCTATTGCTGTCTATTTCTTGACGCTCTGCCTAGCGAGGGGTTCCCCGCGGGTCTCAGAATGGTAACGGGATGCCAGAGGGGGAGAGTGGGAAAATCTTCCCTCAACATCTATCCGTTAAATCCCATACACTGCTTAGTTGCTGAACTTCCTTCTTCCTTCATCTTTCACTCTCGGAATAGTCTTTCAAAGAGTGTTTCGAGTTGGGTCGAGCAAGCGCGACTGTCGAGATATTTAGGGTTTGCCGCCATTTTTTGCTGGATTCGCTCACGGTAGTGCCGACGCAGTTCTGGGTTGCTACCCAGTGCTATGCTCAGCTCTAAATAAGAGTTCTCGCTGTTTGCTACCAGTTCCGGAATTAGCAGTTCTTCGAGCACGGCGGCTGATTGTCGAGATCGAGTTGTTTGCCCTTTTCTTACCACTAGAGGCAATCCGGCCAACAAGGGTTCTGCTAAGGAGCAGCCACTGCTGTATGGATACGAGTCTAAATATATATCAGCCAATTCCAGACATTTTATGCAATCTGCGCGAGATGGCAGCGCCTTAATCACAACTAAGCGCTTTTTGTCAATCCCAAATTCGGCAAACAGCGATCGAATTTGGTTGTAAAAAGGCACCGTCGGATAGTTTTCATGGCCGGAACTAAAGGGATACAAAACTAAAATAGAATTCGGTACAGCAGCAATAATTTTTGCCCAAGTTTCTCTCAATTCTGGGATAATTGTCAAAGCTTGAGCGCCGGACATGAACACTACAGATTCGTCTGTAGCTCCCCAACTGCTGCGAGTCGGTTCAACTTTGCCAAGTGCTGATCCTACAGTATAGCTTAAACAAACTCCCGAACCTTTTAAAGTAATTAATTTTTCGCGATACTCTGCTGCTGCACCTGCGGGCAATGTCAAATCTCCAGCAATGAAATAATCGATATTTCGGGTTCCGGTGGTTACGGGGTTTGATGCACCGGTAGCTATTTGCACCCGCGCTAATCGGTGCAGGCACAGCAGCGCGCTTGGTTGAGAATGGTCGGTAGTATTGGTGCAGATTAGCAGAATATCTAAATCGTGCGATCGCATTTCTCGAACTTGATTGGGCAAATCTTCTGACAGTTGCACCACTTTGTCGGCGCAGTTTTCGCAATATTTCCTCAGTCGCTCGTCTTGTACCTGGAAATAGTACACGATTATTTCAAATTTGCTTCTGTCTAAATATTCAAAACTCGAGATGGCAGCACGAGTCTCGGATTCATCACTAATTTTATCAAGCAAAAAGCCAACTCGGATTTTAGTTCTTTCAGGCTCTCTCTGAGGAAAATTCCATTCTATTTGACAGCCGATATTTTTCAAATGAAATTCCAGAATATCAGCTCGCTGACTAAATATATTGAGCCGATTGACCTCGCTCAAATACAAGGATTGCAAGCTAACATTTTTCGCAATAAAAGCCGCCACATAACGCCAAACTTCTGAATCTGGAAAACTGGCTATGTTAGCAGCGACGTACTTGATTAACTGCTGGAAATATTCAGAGTACCTTTCTACTTCCATGTTTTGTTGAAAATAACCGGGAGAATGAAATATAAATCTCAAAAATTCGTCAAAAAACCACTGGGGAATCACTGCATTGCTATACTCAAGTGGCAACTGATAAGCGTCGCGGTACAGCATCACTGCGAGGAGATATTGCATCTTATCGGCAATTTTCCCTTCTTCAGCAAGTTTGGAGGATAACTGCTGGACAAAAGTTTGTTCTGACTCAGTTAAACTTTCATTTTTGAGGGCGCTATCTAGTAGCAATTTATGAGCTTTACCCATGTCTTTTGAGTAAGCAGTTTCTAATTTTTCCGCTGGCAAATTCAGCCAATATTCAGCTAGCTGTTGGCGGTATGGGCGCAGCGCGAGAAGAGGCTGTTTTGAGGGAAATTTATTGTATTGATCAAGGAGTGGTGACAATTCCGATAAACTCGGCTGGGTTCTCAATGCCAACTTATGGCGGATTGTCTGTTTGATTTGTTGATCCAGGAAACTGTAATCAGGACTATTTAGTAGTTTTTTGTAAAATCTGACTACATCCTTATGATTTTCCCCGGCAGCGAAGTTTTTCCAAGTTTGTTGTTCGGGATGAATCCGTAGCGACGACAGTTTTTCGTCTACAAATCCGATGTGATAGTTTCCCATGATTCGCCACCACATATCTAAGTCTACATACTGAGATAATCCCGAATCAAATAATCCTATTTCTTCAAAGACTCGCGCGGCAATTAACACGGTACTCGGTTCACCAATTTTGTTTATGGGGTTGCTCAAGCATTTAGTATCTGCGAGTAAGTCTTTTCCTGGCTGAATAGATTTTAAATTCGACCAGCTTTTGTGCAAGTCTTTAATTGAGTGGGAAGCTAGGCGCAAAATAGGGTTAGATTCATCGTCAGCTATGGTGATGCCGCGCGGGGAGAAAACCATACCTATTTCTGGGTTTTGTTGGGCGACGGCGACCATTTTCTCAATACATTCTGGTGCGAGCAAGTCGTCTTGAAACAAAAACTTAATGTATTGACCTTTTGCTTGAGATATGCAAAAATTCCAGTTTTGTGATAAACCGTAGTTGCGGTGCAGTATGATCCGGAAATCGACTGAGGTTTGTAATTGGAATGATTGGGCGATCGCAATTGTGCGGTCTGTGGAGCCGTCATCTGATATGATCAGTTCTATGTTAGGGTATGTTTGGGCCAAAGCACTTTGAATTGCTTCCTCAATAAATGCTTCTCCGTTGTATGTCGGAATGCAAATGCTAACCTTCGGCTGCTCGTTTGGCAGTTCTCCTTTTAATTGACTTTGTTGCTGTGATGGTGGCAAGTTAGCCCTAATTTTTGCCGACTTCGCTTTTGCTGTTCCTGACAGAGGTATGCTTTGAAAGTTATCGGTAATCTCGGCAATATATTCGAGACGTTTGCTAATTTTATTACCTGTAACTTGCGGGTTAAGTAAAGTCTTAATTTCCTCTGCCGCCACCGCTCCCATTTGTTGAGCTTCCCGGTAATTGTTAAAGACGTACCGCATTAAATCAGCAGCGTGTTCGACATCCGCTTCGGCCCAAACATTGCCTTTTTTGTAAGGCCCGCAATCTTGCTCAATTGGGATTAACTTATACTTGACTAAATAGCTATTGCCGACATTCATAAATTCTGTATTTGATGAATAGCCGGTGGCAATTACGGGTTTCCCGTAAAACATGGCTTCAGCCATTGTTAAGCCAAATCCTTCGCAGCGGTGCAGGGATACATAACAGTCGCAATTATACAGCAAACCGTTAAGTTTATTTTTGGACAAATACCCGTCTAGATGTTTGATATTTGAAGAATTAGCGATAGCAGAATTTAATAATTTTTGCTCTTCTAAATGTTTGTTTGAATTAGAAGATTTGATAATCAACAAGAGGCGGTTATCTTCGCCAAAAGCTTGTTGAAATGCTTGAAGTGTCGCTAAAGTATTTTTGCGCTCAATGTGGCTGGAAAAATCGAATACAAACAAGAAAATAAATTTATTTTTCGGTAAATTCAGTGCCTCTCTTTTCAGGGAAGGTGCGGGAAGAGCAATACTGGGCATGATTTTGATGACGGGAATTGGCGAGACTGCGGAAATTGCCTCGGCGCAATAGTTGCTGTAAGTCCATATTTCGTGAAAGTGATTAAATGCTGGCTGCCATTCTGGGGGAAATGCGGGAAGTTCCCAGGCCCAAAAGCCGATATTGTATTTGTTTTCAAAATAGGTGGAACCTGTATGTTTGATAAAGGCTGCAACTTGATCGGCGTTGACTTGAATTAAGTTTACGGGATGGGGATTGTCTTGGCTAAAGTTTTGATATGTGGTGTCTTGTTTGCGGTGAGGACTGCGGGTAAAATTGTTTATGGCGAAGGGAATCCCGGTGGCTTCTGCAGCCCTGATATTAGCTCTGACACCTTCTCCTATACCAAATTCGCCGTTAATGTAGCCGGCGATGTTTATTCCTAGACTAGGGTTCATAGTTTCTAATGAATTTAGCACAGTGTAGTGTGGATTTTTTGAGACTGTTGGCGAATGCTTGAGGGGTTTCACCCCTCAAGCATCGCCGTCCTGAATAGGCAGAATGATTGTGTCATCACGCAGCATATTAAATAATTTATTATGACTCTAGGAGTTACGCATTGACAAAAAACATTATCTATGCGTTCCAGATCATGCCATTACTATTAAGATTAGCAAAAATATGCTCACGTACAACTAAAGTAAATAGGGTTTGCTGAATAATCGATCGCCACCCAAGAGCAGGAGCTCACGATATCTGAAAGCTCAGTTAAAGATAAGTTTTTTCTGGAGCGAGTCCCCCCAATTATAATTGGGGATTATCTTCAACCTAAAAACAGGTGTTCTGTTTCCAAATAGACAGAAAAACACACAAAAAACCCGGCGCCACCAGGTAGCAAGGTTCATTACCAAAAAAGTAATTGCAATAACTGTACCAGAGGTATTATCAAGTTTAGCCATAACTCTATTGAGACCGAATCTTCTTTTCCCTTGCCCAAACTTTCCCTCTATTGCATTTCTAATTCTTTCATCTTCTAAAGCTTGCTTCTTTTTTGCTTTACTCACATTTGCTGGGGGTCTTCCTAGAGGTGGCCCACTAATTCTAATGCCTCTTTTTTTACACCATGCTCGGTTTTCTCTTGTACGGTAAATGCGATCTGCATGAACTGATTCTGGATAATATCCTGTGAACCTATGATATGCTTCTACTTGGGCTTTTAAGTCTCCTGATTCGTTAAAATTATCCCAGCTCATCCTGTTTAAAAATATATATCCTTCAAAGCAACTGGCTGATAGTTTGGCTCCAAACTCTACGCTTTTTCCGGCTTTTCCTCTGACTATCGGACGGATGTGGGGTTGGCTTAAACTTACTATTCT
>NZ_JAUBOS010000122.1:0-5968 GCF_036700365.1 Microcoleus sp. w2-18bC1 | reverse complement strand
TAGATTTTAGATTTTAGATTTTAGATTTTAGATTTTAGATTTTAGATTTTAGATTTTAGATTTTAGATTTTAGATTTGAAGCATTGACACCACGGATAAATTCGGGGGCAAGTTTCATCGGGTACAGATTTTTTATTTCTGGACGGATCAATTCGGGGGCTTGTATCCTGGATGCTTGCGGTCAAAACGATTTAATATTAAGTGGAACCTCTGGCTGGAAATCAATTGGCTTATGGGGTGCTACCGACACTGTGAGGACTGCCATCCTCACTGCAAAAGTGATTCAAGTTATTCAGCGCGAATTGAGATGATTGTAGATTGAGTCATATCAAATCGTTGATTGCGATCGCGCCTGGCTCCCTAATTAAAATTGTATTCGGGTTCAGTCGCCCTCGGTAGGTTCGATACCCTCCATTAAATTACTCTCCTTAATTAGCAAACAGTCGATCGCTCCCACCGCCGTTGCTGAGTGTATCACTATATCGATCGGCATAACACGAACCAAGTCTGTTGCTGGGAGTCATAGAGGTATGCGATTTTGGCAATTGACTTTTGTATGGTTCTAGGTAATCTGAACTGAGGATAACAAAGCCTAATTGCACTTGGATCGAGCTGCCGCCAGAAGTCGAGCCAACTTTGTCAATCTCTCTAAGGATAGAGGCAGATGTTTGAAGTGCGGAGGTCATTTTCTCAATGCACTCAGATTCCCCAGCCAAAATTCTGGAAACAAAATATCCACATTCATTGATGCTGGAGCCCTTGACTACAAAGCTTTGGGATGGGGAATCTCCGTATTCCGAGGCGGGAGTCGTTTCCCTGAAAGAAGTTAACATATTCCGTCCTCCAAAAGTGTGTTTAGCGGTAGATACAGCCTTGGAGTCAGAGCTTCTGAAACTGCCAGCGACCTTGTTTATTTCGCCCATTCTTATTTAACCTATCTATTAGTGTCCCCTATTTCTGCAGCAGTGCCATCCGCGATCGCACGGAATTTATATTCTGCGTGTTTTCCCTGACTTCCGCCAAACGCCAAATTACCGATCGATCCGGTATCCTATCCGTGATCCCACTTTCACAAAAGAATCCCACCGTAAGCCGATGCTTCAAACCTCGATAGTCTTGAGTCATTTGCCCATCTAAAATCTAAAATCTAAAAAGGTATGACACTTAGTAGATTAGCCTGGCAACTGCACCGCTCAAGATTCTGTGGAAGATGGCGGTTTTTTCCCTGCATTGCGAATATTAATAATCTTGTTGAGCGCCTCAAACCAAAAAGCAGCCCCCATAGAAATAGCTACGCCGCTCAATATCCAACCAAACAATTTGGAAATCAAAGCCAGCCACAATACATTCCCCTGCTTATCTCGTTCTAAGCTGTTCTGTTCGCTCCATCCAAAAGGCAGGGCTACCTCATCCAAAGCTATATCTACATCCTTTTGAACTTTTCTCAGACTTGTTAAATTATCTAATTTAGTCTTAGCATTTTTTTCCACCAACTGCTCAGCGTACACATTAACAGTCGATCGCAACATCGAATCCTTCGACAACCGATTAATAATATGAATGCTATCAGCATTAGCAGCGACAGCGATCGCAGTTCCGAGCAAAATCGCAACCCCTCTAGCATTCCGCTTGTAAACACCAGAAGCACGCTCCATCGATTGGTCAAACCAAATTTCAATTTCTTTCTGAAACCGCTCCAACTGCTCTTGAGTATCTCCGCTGCCTTTTTCAGCGCGCTGCGCTAAAATATAAAGGCTGCGTTTCAAAGATTCTGGCATACGGTCTAAGGTTTCTTGAATTTGTTGATAAATCGGACTTTCCTCTTTGAGTTCCATAATTTCTGCTGCCGACTCTTGACTTTTTTTAACAGTATTTAACAGATTGCTAAAACTCGGTTGCAGTTGCCCCAGCAGCGCCACCCGCTCAATTTTGCTATCAAAACGAGCCTTGACAAATGCCATCTGCCTCTGAAATTCTCTCCCTCCCTGCTCGGTTTCTGGTAGATAAACCTGAGAATCCTTAATATAAAATTCTAGCTTTTCCGACATTCGATCTAAGCTGTTGTTCAAACTTGCTAAATTGTTTTGATAATCTTCAACAACTCGATTGAACTCCGCAGTCAGCCACCTAAATTCTTGCTCAATAATCGGTTTAGTAGCATCCGGCAAACTCAGATTCGCTCCAATCTGTTGAATTTGTGCCAACTGTAAATCTTTAAATCTTTCCAATCGGGTTTTAGAGATGGAGCTGAGCAAACTAGAAACCTTTAAAGTCTCCAAAAGACTAGCAGAAAAGCACTCGGCTGGAATATAAGAAGGCCCAGTGGATTTATTGCCGAAAACATTTTTAGTACCCGTAATTCCGTGGTACAAATCCCCCAGGCGGTGCGTAACAGAGCGAAATCCCTCTGATAACAGCCCTTTCGCTCCCTGATTCAAATCTTTGATAATCGGATTGGCGTAAATCGAATGGGCTAACTGTCCGACTCGCTTAAATTGCAGGGGATCTTTCGCACCTTCGCTGCCTCCTGAAATCAGCACTTCGATCGACTTCTTTAAATGTTCCGCCCGCCACTGCCAAACAGTAGCAATCAGTTCCTGAATTTCCGAAGCTAGCAAGCTTAAAGTCAGGTAGATAAATACTAAGCCAATGATAATATCTATAATTACAGGCAAGTTCATGGTATTTTCCTAGTTGCAAATAACTGCTGTCTAAGTTTACCCTCAGTTTGGGACGCTCAAAACTCTCTTAACTTATGTCAGAAATCTTTCCATTCCTGGGACGCAAACCGAAAAATCGCTGGAATGACAGCTTTACAGACAAAGTGTGGATGCTGGCTTTTCTGTTGGCTGCAGTGCTGATTTTCGGGCTGAATCTGGGCGGCGTGGCTTTGCGGGATTGGGATGAAGGCATTGCAGCGCAGGTAAGTCGCGAAATTTGGCGCGGCAACTTAAATTGGCTGTATCCGACGATCGACTCTATGCCTTATTTCAACAAACCGCCGCTGGTACACTGGCTAATCGGGCTGTGTTTTGCAGCAGGCGGTGTCAGCGAATTCACGGCGAGGTTGGTACCGGCGATGCTGACAGCCACTTCAGTGCCCTTGCTTTACGCCATTGGCAGGGAGTTGTTTCTGCAGCGTTCGATCGCCATTTTTTCTGCCCTCGTTTATCTGACGCTGTTACCGGTGGTGCGGCATGGACGTTTGGCGATGTTGGATGGAGCAGTTTTGTGTTTTTTGTTGGGGGCGATGTGGTGTTTGCTACGATCGCGCCGCGACTTGCGCTACGCTTTGGGTGCGGGGATTGGGTTCGGGCTCATTTGCCTGACTAAGGGCGTGATGTTGGGGCTGCTGCTGGCTGGGATGGGCTGTATTTTTTTGGTTTGGGATACCCCGCGACTCCTCACTTCTGCGTATCTTTGGGGCGGATTGGCGATCGGAACATTGCCAGTAGCTGCTTGGTATTTTGCCCAATGGCTGCACTACGGCCAATATTTCATCCACGCTAATTTAGTTAACGAATCTTTCCGACGCATTTCGGAACCTGTGAGCAGTCACAAAGGCCCGCCCTGGTATTATATTTTAGAAATTTTAAAATTAGCTTGGCCGTGGCAGTTATTTTGGCTACAAGGGCTGCGTTTGAGTTGGGAAAATCGCAATTTTCCCGGGCCAAAATTAGTATTGGTTTGGACTGGAGTATATCTGCTGGCTATTTCTGTGATGACTACTAAATTGCCGTGGTATGTTTTGCCAATTTATCCAGCTTTTGCTCTTGCTGTTGGCAGTTATCTCGCTGAAGTTTGGGAGCAACTTTGGCTACCACCAGAACCGCTCAAAGAGAAAGCAGAAGAACGTTTTGATGCTATTTCTTTGTTGCCTCATCCCGCGATTTTGGCAGTGCTGGGTGTAGTTGGTGTTGTCGGCTGCATTTACTTCAGTGGCTTAGTGCAAATTGGGAAATACATTGTGCCGATCGAGCGAGATTTGCAGTTAATGCTGATGGTTTTAGGTTTGACAATGACAATGGCGGCCGTGTTGCTGCACCGCCAAGACAGGCAGTTTATATTAGTTTTAATTTGGGGAACTTACCTGACGCTGTTAGTATTGGTGGCTTCAGATAACTGGGTTTGGGAACTGGCGGAGGATTATCCCGTTAAGCCGATCGCCGAAATTGTCCGCACAGGAACTCCGGCCGGTCAACAAGTGTTTACTTCTCACCGCTTGGGCCGTCCCTCGCTGAATTTTTACAGTCAACGCCAAGTTATTGTCGCCGACGCGCCAACGCTCAAAAAGAAATGGCAAACTCTTCCTCAACCTTATTTTCTGTTAGAAAAACCCGTTTTAAAACATTTACGTTTGCAGAATGCTGAGGTTGTCAAAACAGCGGACGATTGGGTTGTGGTAACTAAAAAGTAAGCGTGTTTCCCCAAATTACCGTAGGGGCGGGTTCACCAACCATAATCGCCTCAGACCAAAAATCTCGAAAACCCGCCCCCACCCAACGACAAATCCGAATCTACATTTTTGGGATGCAATCGCATATCAGATAAATCTAGGCGATCGGCTGGGTGCGGACGAGTTTACCAACAATTCATACGAGAAACCAACAATCTCAAAAACCCCCTACACAAACTCAACCTTAAAAAGCTTACCCAAAAATGTTACACTAAACAAAAGCCTCAGTTAAATGCTCTCTAATAGAACTATGCAACTTACTGAACAACGATACTACTCGATCGAGGAATATCTAGCACTAGAAGAAGCTGCTGACTACAAAAGCGAATACATTGACGGTGAAATATTTCCTATGGCCGGTGGCTCTACCAATCACAATCAAATAGCGCTCAATTTCAGTACCGAACTAAATTTTGCGTTCAAAAAACTAGACTATCGAGTTTTCATGAGCGATGTCCGCTTGTGGATACCCAAGAAGCGCATCTATACTTATCCCGATGTGATGGTAGTATGTGGGGAGCCGGAGTATTATAATAACCGCACCGATACGATTACCAATTCCAGGGTAATTATTGAGTTTTTGTCAGCGTCAACTAAAGGATACGATCGCAGCAAAAAATTTGAGGGATACCGCACAATTCCCACTCTTGAAGAATACTTATTGATCGACCAAAATCGGAGATATATCGAACATTTTTCTAAGACGGATGATAAGCGATGGTCGTTTGCTGAGTACAATGAATTGGATGAGACGATCGCGCTTGCTTCAGTATCCTTTGAAATTGCTGTGGCAGATATCTATAATAAAGTGAATTTTGAACAAGTAGATCCAGAAATTGCACCTGAAATTGCAGAAGTTTAATGAGGCTTAAAGCCCGCCAGGGTGCATCTCATTTTTGCAAATACAGCATATTCCATGTATGTGCGGTACACACAATCTTGTAGTAAGTAAGGTGCGTCGCCACCAACAATCTGCAAGTTCTATTTAAAAGGTCGCAGCGACGCACCCTACATATTAAAATCACACAATATAAATTTAGCGGCTACTGTACTTCATCAACCTGGAATATGCTGTATATTCTACAAAATTGAGATGCACCCCCCCGAAAAGCCTGGTTTATTCGGTTTTGATACGTTTAATCTGTCACGCATTTACATTGCATATTGAGGGCGGGCTTTCTGGCCCTACCCCTACTCCCCACAAGACTTACAGCATATTCCATGTATATGCGGTACACACAACAAGGGTCGTAAGCATCGGTGCGTCGCCACCAGTCAATCTGCAAGTTTCATTAAACATGAGCAGATCAGCACCCTACATAACAATGTACCAACAATAGAGCTTTATAGTGTACTTCACGAACCACCGAATATGCTGTAGATTATTTTTTGACATTCAATTTAAATCAATACTCCGGACAGTTTTGGGAACGATACTAAGGAATGAAAAATAAATAACTTAATGAATTACTCAGGTTGGGGTACGGCTCGATAATTCCATTTGGGCAAATA
>NZ_JAUBOS010000025.1:0-75047 GCF_036700365.1 Microcoleus sp. w2-18bC1 | reverse complement strand
CAGAATTTTTTGGTATAATGGTGGCAACATTTTGTTTTTTGGGGAGCCCGTGTGGCTCCTTATTTTTTTACCTTACCATTCTCTCAAACCTTTGTCCTGTTTAGACTAGAGGTGCCTTGTCACCCGCTAAGACTTTAGACTGGAACAAATACCACCTTTACCCCAAAACCCTCCCAAAAATATAAGGACACAGCATTGCTGTGTCCCTACAGATTAAAGGCTATCGTCCGAAATTCGGAGGTTTATTCTACTCCCTCAATCCGGTCTTCCACCTCCTGATAAAGTTCACGCAAGCGATCCAAATTGTTCTCCGAAGTCTCCCAATAACCCCGGCCATTCACCTCAAGCAAAGTGCTGACAATCTTTCGGAACGAATGAGGATTTAAGTTAAGCAAACGCTTCTGCATCTCCTCATCTTGGATAAACGTAGTGTTGACATCCTCATACACCCAATTATCCACAGCGCCCGCAGTCGCACTCCATCCAGTCGTATTCACCAGACGCTTAGAAATCTCCCGCACACCTTCATAGCCGTGCGACAACATCCCCTCGTACCACTTCGGATTCAGCAGCTTAGTCCGCGAATCTAAACGCACGGTTTCTGATAGCGTCCGCACCTGCGCGTTGGCTGTGGTTGTATCAGCAACAAAGGATGCTGGCTTCTTCCCATCTGCGCGCAAACTGCCGATCAATTTAGTCGGATCAGAGTCGAAATAGTGCGACACGTCGGTTAGGGAAATCTCGGCAGAATCCAAGTTTTGGAAGGTGACATCAGCAGTTTTCAAAGATGATTCAAAAATCTGCCGGTCTTGTTCCATTGTTCCGGGATTGTCGGAAGAAAAGGCGAAGGATTTGCGAGTTAAGTACATTTCCTGCAACTCGGCTTCGCTTTCCCAAGTGCTGTTTTCCACCGCCAAGTTGACGTTAGATGAATAGGAACCAGAGGCATTGGAAAATACGCGGGTTGCTGCTTGTCGCAGGTTGATTCCCATTTCTTCTGCTTGCTTCAGGGCGTGTTTGCGGACGAAGTTCATCTCTAACGGTTCGTCGGCTTCCGCTGCCATTTTCACGGCTTTATCTAACAAATTCATTTGGTTGATGAACAAGTCGCGGAATACGCCGGAACAGTTAATTACTACGTCGATTCGAGGGCGTCCCAACTCTTCTAAAGAAAGCAATTCGAGTTTGTTTACCCGGCCCAAAGCGTCGGGAACTGGCTTCACTCCCACCATCCACATTACTTGGGCGAGGGATTCGCCGTAAGTCTTGATGTTGTCGGTTCCCCACAAGACAACGGCGATGGTTTCTGGGTAATTTCCGCCGTTATCAACGCGCTGTCTTTCTAATAGCCGATCGACTACAACCTTAGCAGACTTGATCGCCCCTGTGGTGGGGATTGACTGCGGGTCCAAAGCGTGCATATTCTTCCCAGTCGGCAAAACATCCGGGTTGCGAATCGGATCGCCGCCTGGGCCAGGGATAATGTATTCGCCTTCTAGGGCGCGCAATAATGCGCCCAATTCGTTATCGGCGCAAACTTGCTGCAAGCAGAATTCCAGATACTCAAACAGCGGTTTAATCAGTTCTGGATCGACCTTTTTGTAACCCGCTGCGTGTAAGGATTCAATCCAAGGTGTTTTCTTGCCCATGTTGAAGAAATTTAACTTGGAAACCAGGGAAACTCGACCCTCAGCATCGGTTTGTTCCTTCACCAAAGCGCCAACAGCATCCCGACAGGCTAAGGTGATGTTTTGTAACAATTCAACATCTGCTAAAATGCCTTTGTCGTTGTTGGTGTAGATATCGTCAATATTGCGATCGAGACTTTGAGCAATAATCCGCGACAAACTGATTAATCCGTCTTCTTCCCGGTCTAAATTGGCAATGTTAACCAAAGTTGCGATCGCCTCTTCAGCAGTCGGCGGCTTACCGATCACGTGCAAACCGCAAGGTAACAACCGCGACTCAATCTCCATCAACTTGCGGTAAACCAAGCCAACTAAATTATCCCGTTCCTCCGCAGTCATATCCGCAGCAACCCCTCGTTCTTGTTCGGGAGGTAACGCGATATCCTTATCCAAATTCACCAAACGGCATTTTTCGACGATCGCATCCACAATCGGCACACCGCGCCCAGTCTCTTTCAAAGTTTGATAAGAAGCAATTAACTCGCTGAGTTCCTGCAAACCTTTGTACAACCCAGCATTTTCAGCCGGAGGAGTCAGATAACTGATTGTTTCAGCATAACTGCGGCGCTTAGCAATTGTTGCCTCACTAGGATTATTAGCAGCGTAATAATAGAGGTTAGGAATCTTGCCGATCAAACTGTCAGGATAACAATCGACAGACATTCCCATCTGCTTACCGGGCATGAATTCCAGGGAACCGTGAGTGCCAAAGTGCAGCACCGCATCCGCACCCCAAATGCGCTCCAAATATGTATAGTAAGCAGCAAAACCGTGGTGGGGACTGGCAGAACGAGAGAATAACAACCGCATCGGATCGCCTTCGTATCCAAAAGTAGGTTGCACTCCGATAAACACATTGCCAAAATGTTTGCCAAAAATCAGCAAATTTTGTCCGTCGCTGTTCAAATGTCCCGGAGGTGGCCCCCAATTTTCTTGCAACCTTTCCGAATAAGGAGTGAATTCTTCGTATTCAGCTACGGACATCCGGTAAGCAATATTTAATTCGGGACTTTGGTATTGGGCTGTTGCGTCATGAATGACTTCTTGCATCAGTTTTTCGGCGGAATCCGGTAATTCTGGCAAGTCGTAACCGTTACCTTTTAAGGCTTTCAATACTTCGTAAATCGAGCCGAAAACGTCCAAGTAAGCGGCTGTTCCGACGTTGCCTTTATCAGGAGGAAAACTGAAAACTGTGATCGCAACTTTTTTATCTAATTTGGGTTTGCGGCGCAGCATTGCCCATTTCATAGCGCGCTGGGAAATTGCTTCGATTCTATCTTGCAGGGCGATCGCCTTGCCAGTTGCGCCATCACGTCCCGACACAATAATCGGTTCGATCGCACCATCCAACTCAGGAATCGCAACTTGCAACGCAACTTGAATCGGGTGCAAGCCTAAATCGCTATCTTCCCATTCTTCTGTCGTTTGGAAAACCAGCGGCAAAGCCACCATGTAAGGGCAATTTAATTTTTTCAAAGATTCGATCGCCTTCGGGTGATCTTGTTTCGCCGGGCCGCCCACCAAAGCAAAACCAGTCAGAGAAACCACCGCATCAACAATCGGCAGAGGTGTCACACCTTTTGCCCCGACTTCCAAGAAAAAAGTCTCCACAGGTTTAGAGAAGTCCAAACCGCCGGCAAAAATCGGCACCACCCGCGCCCCCATTGCCTCCAATTCCTGCACCATTGCTACATAGTGCGCGTCATCTCCCGTGACTAAGTGAGTGCGTTGCAACACTAAACCAATGCAAGGTGCGAGGGGATCTTTGAGATCCGCAGAAATATCTGTACGGGCATTAAACCAAGTCAGATATGCTTTTACATCTTCAAACATCGACGATGCCAAAGGATGCCAAATTCCCATGTCTGGGTAGACAACAGGTTCTTGGAAAGTCGGCTGTGACTGGCCTTTGAAGACATATTTATGTGACAGCATCAGCAAGAAGTTTTCCAAGTTTTCTTGGGAACCGCCCAGCCAATACTGGAAACTCAGCATGAAGTTGCGCGCATCTTGGGCTTTGTCGATCGGCAAATATTTCAGCACTTTCGGCAAAGTTTGCAGCAGTTTCAGCATTCCGTCTTGGAAGGAACTCCCGGATTTTTCCTTCCGTTTTTTCATGAATTCGCCGATCGCACTTTTGCTTTGTCCCAACTGTGCCATCGAGAAACTGCCCATTTTATTGAGTCGCATCACCCCTGGCATCGACGGGAAGACGACGGCGACATCCAAGCTGTCGCGCAGCGGTTCCACCGCCGATACCACTTTTTCTGCCAAATCTTCGATGAAAATTAGAGAAGCAATAAATACATTGGCATCCGCCACATCCCGCTTGAAGGCTTCGTAATTTTCCGGGCTGCGGAGTTCCTCGATCAGGTAGCCACTGATTTCTATTGCCAAATTCGGATTTTTCTGGTTTATCGATCGAACCGCTGCCGACAGGGCGCTTTGATACTGCGGTTCCAGTACGACATAGACCACCTTCATGAGCGATCGCCCTTGCAAGTTTTCCGGCACGACGTGGCGAATGGTGGGCTTGACGTGAGTGAACATCCGGTTAGGCTCCTTTAAGATGCTGTTTTCGCGAATCGGGAATTTTTTTATCCCATAAGCATTTTTACCAGAAAACGCTTGCCATTAGGCGATTTGAGCCTGCACATGACACAATTCGACAAATTTAGGTCAACTTTTCGTTACATTTTTTTATAAATTCCTTGAGCAAATACTCCATATTTTATTTACAAAAGTTTACTTGACATATTGAAAAAAATATGTATACGATTAATTAGTAGGATAAAAATAATTAAAAATTAACCAACATTTGAGAAAAAAATCCTGAAAAAAGTTCCAAGTTTTGTATAATTTATCACACTTGCGATAGAGCAATTAACTGAGGGGAAAAAGGTATAATTTCTGAAGGCAGAATGTAGCCTTCGGGTAATTGCTGAGTCACAAAAAGTGATATTATACCAGGAACTTAAAACCATTTCATAACGTCAGTTTGGTGTAAATTCCTGATCGGCGATCGAGTTCATGGAAAGCTAATTGCTATAAACTCTCAAACTCATCCCAACCTTAAGGGGGAAACATGGCTAACTACGCAATTTTCGACGAACAATTCTACCTGGCCTCATATCCTTGGATCAAACCAGCGATTGATGCAGGAGTAATCAAATCCGGGAGAGAACACTTTGAAAAATTTGGTCAAGCTGGCGGTCTAACTAAAGTATCGCGTTATTTTGACGAAAATGCTTACCTTGCTGGGAATCCAGACCTAGCACCCTTCGTCCGCACAGTCAACCCAAATGCACCTTTTGCGACCGGCCTCGATCACTTTATCCAGTTCGGTTACGATGAAGGACAGCGCCGCACCCAAGTATCCCCTGAGTACAACGAAAATTTTTATTTAGCAAACAACTCAGATGTCGCACCGTTCGTTCAGAACGGAACTTTCAAATCAGGATTCGACCATTTCACTCAATTCGGAATCAGAGACGGTCGGTTTGGGACTTCATTTTTTGAACCGGAATACTTAAAAGAAAACCCCGATATTGTGCCGTTTGTCAACTCTGGAAACTTGAGAACAGGCCGGGAACACTTCTTCAATTTTGGACAATTTGAGCCTGCCCGCGACGCAACTTTTGTCGGCAGCCGCAGCAACGATGTTTTAACTGGTGTTGGCGTCGGGGATGTAGAACTTGTGGGAGTGGAAGTAGGTCTAGATTCGCAACGCAACCGACAGTATGAAAGCTTTGGCACCAATGAATTCGATGTCTTGATTGGTGCTCCGGGAACCAATACATTCGTACTTGGAGTTCCTGCTACAGCCGGGAATTTTAGCCCGACACCGCTGTATTTGGGTAACGGTCAAGCTACCATTCGCAACTTCGACATAGAAAGCGATTTTATCCAACTGCAAGGAACTTCTTTAAACGGCTACAGCCTGACTCCGGTTGGCAACAATTTGTCAATCCAGCGTTTTGGAGACGTGCTCGGCGTGATTGAAGGAGGAGCAAGTTTGAATTTGAGTTTCCAAGAATCTAACGGTAACGGTACTTTCTTGATTGGTTAGTCATTAGTCATTAGTCATCGGTCATTGGTCATTAGTTAATACTGATGATTGATGACTTTTTTTTTGATCGTACTTTACTTTAAACAGCAAACTATGAATTACGATATCTTTGACGAACAATACTACCTTTCGCAATATCCGTGGCTGAAACCAGCCATTGATTCAGGAATCATCAAATCAGGAAGAGAACACTTTGAAAAATTTGGTCAAGCCGCCGGTATCACAAAAATATCGCGGTATTTTGACGAAGATACTTACCTTGAAGGAAATCCAGACCTTAAACCCTTTGTCCGCACAGTCCATCCAAACGCGCCGTTTGCTACAGGCTTAGATCACTTTATCCAATACGGTTACGAAGAGGGTCGCACTCGCGTATCGCCTGAGTATGACGAAGCGTTTTATGTAGCAACTAACCGAGATTTGCAGCCGTTTATTCAGAATGGAACTTTTAAAAATGGCTACCAGCATTTCATTCAATTCGGGGTAAAAGAAGGTCGTTTTGGAACATCTTTCTTTGAACCGGGATACTTATTCAATGTGTTTGAGACTATCAGCTCTGGAACCTTAAAAACTGGTCGGGAACATTACTTCAAGTTTGGGCAATTCGAGGCAAGCCGCGAGGCAACTTTTGTCGGAACTTCCGGTAATGACATCCTCACAGGTGTAGGGGTAGGGAAGGTCGAATTAATTGGAGTTGAAGTAGGTGTTATCTATCCCGGCCCCCGAAATTATGAAAGTGACGGCAGCAATGAATTCGATACTCTCACTGGCGGTAGCGGCCGTGATAAATTCGTGCTCGGTGACATTGTTGGCTTCAGGGGAGGAACCCTCTCATCCAGACAGTTCTACATCGGCCCAGGTTTTGCTACAATTCGGAACTTTACTCAAGGTCAGGATACCATCCAGACAGGGATTCCCTTAGATCAACTATTGGTGTTTTCAATCAACAATAATCGAGATTTAGCTATCCAAACGAATGGCTTTCCCGTCGTTGAGAATGGAGTTTTCATAGCCAGTCGCTTTGACACAATCGCTGTTGTTGAAGGTGGCGGCAATCTCAATTTGAATCTATTACCAGGATCTAGTGTTATTAGATCTTTGCTTGGGTAGAAATATCGAATATATTCAGAATTTTCTTTGGGATGCTGTCGGTGCGATCGCACTTTCCTCTGCCAACAACTCGCATTCCGCGATCGCACTTTACGTTCTCAAATAAACAACGATTAATTACGAAATCTTTATATAGCTTAAGTGAGATTTGACTGACACTTGGAAAAAATCACCCGATCAGGTAATTGTCTCAGTTTCCGACTATTGATAAATTGCATAAACAGCTCATTAAAGCCGCAATAAAAAAACATGGCTAGTTACGCAATTTTTGACGAACAATACTACCTTGCTCAATATCCTTGGGTCAAACCCGCCATTGATGCAGGAGTCATCAAATCTGGAAGAGAACACTTTGAAAAATTCGGTCAAGTCGGTGGCTTAACCAAAGTATCGCGGTATTTTGACGAAGCTACTTACCTTGCTGGCAACCCAGATATCGCTGCCTTAGTCCGCACCCCCAACAACCCAAATGCACCTTTTGCGACTGGCCTAGACCACTTTATCCAATATGGTTACGAAGAAGGTCGCACTCGCGTATCGCCTGAGTATGACGAAGCGTTTTATGTAGCAAATAACCGACAGTTGCAGCCATTTATTCAGAATGGAACTTTTAAAAACGGCTACCAGCATTTCATTCAATTCGGCATCAAAGACGGTCAGTTTGGGACTTCTTTTTTTGAAAAAGAATACTTAAATAAATACTCCGATGTTCAGTCGTTTGTCGAATCGGGAGCGTTGAAAACTGGTCGGGAACACTACTTCAATTTCGGCAAAAACGATCCAAGCCGCTCTGCGACTTTTATCGGAAGTTCCGGGAATGACATCATTACCGGTGCTGGGGTGGGGAATACCGAATTAATTGGAGTTGAAGTAGGTTTAGGTACAGGTGGTGCTTTTTCCATCCCCGGCCGAAATTATGAAAGTGAGGGCAGTAATGAATTCGATACTCTCACTGGCGGTAGCGGCCGCGATAAATTCGTACTCGGAGACGTTGTACAAGGTACTGGTGGTAAGGGATACAGTTCCCCAACAAAGTTATATATCGGGTCTGGTTTTGCTACAATTCGGAACTTTACCCAAGGTCAGGATAGCATTCAGCTAGCAACAAGCGATATCCAACCTTCTTTAGATAAATTCTTGATATTTCCCATCAACAACAATCGAGATTTAGCTATCCAAACGAACGGCTTGTTCGTTTACTTTCCAGATGGAACTTCGGGAATTAGTAGCTTTGACACGATCGCTGTTATTGAAGGCGGCGGAAATCTCAAGTTGAATCTCTTACCAGAATCTAGAGGTTCTCTACCTCTACTTGGCTAGAAATCTCGAAGCTATTGGTAATTTGGCTGATTGCTGCTGAGAAGTGCGATCGCTCTTTCAAAAAAAGTGCGATCGCACTTTTGTGTTTGCCATCAAAATAATAACACAGGCTTAACAATAATTAACTTGATATACTGAGGCAGTAGAGTTAGTAATAGTGGGTCAAGTTTAACCGATAAGTAAGCAGACTAAGCTTGGAGCAAAATTTATGACTAATTATGACATTTTTGACGAACCATACTACCTGGCGCAATATCCTTGGGTGAAACCGGCTATTGATGCAGGAATTATAAAATCCGGCAGAGAACACTTTGAAAAGTTCGGTCAAGCCAGCGGCCTGACCAAAGTATCGCGTTACTTTGACGAAGAAACCTATCTAGCTCAAAATCTAGATATTGCTCCCCTGCTTCGCACCCCAAACAATCCAAACGCGCCTTTTGCGTCTGGCATCGATCACTTTATTCAGTTGGGCTACGAACAGGGTCGCACCCGCGTGTCACCTGAATACAACGAAGAGTTTTATTTGGCAAATAACTCAGAGTTGCGATCGTTCGTTCAGAACGGAACGTTCAAATCAGGCTACCAGCATTTCATTCAATTCGGACTCAAAGACGGTCGTTTTGGGACTTCATTTTTTGAACCGGAATACTTAAAAGGAAACCCCGACATTGTGCCATTTGTCAACTCTGGAGCCTTGAAGACTGGTCGGGAACACTACTTCAATTTCGGGAAAAACGAGCCAAACCGATCCGCTACTTTTGTCGGAACTTCCGGCGATGACATCCTCACTGGTGTTGGTGTGGGGAATACCGAACTGATTGGAGTGGAAGTAGGTATCGATCCCCAAGGCAATCGGCAGTATGAAAGCTTTGGATTTTATGAATCTGATGTCCTGATCGGCGGCCCTGGGAGAGATACATTCGTACTCGGAGTTCCTGCTACCTCCGGTAATCCCACATCCCGTCAACTCTATGCGACTACCCCCGGTATAGTTAGAATTCGGAACTTTGATCAAGACAATGACAAGATCCAGTTGGCAGGAAGTCCCGATATCTACACAACAATGGGGGATGCTAACGAGTTCATAATCCTCAGCCCAAGATATGAAACAATTGGTATTATTGAGGGAGAAAATTTATCTTTTTCTACAACTCAGCCACAGGGAGACGGCACTTTCTACCTATTCCTTAAATAACCGGAACCTCGGTTATCTCTTTCTCGGTTAACATGGTAGGTGCGTTAATAACGCACCATACTAAACTCAGATTATAGCAGTTGCCAAATTGCTGTCGATAGCGATCGAGTTGTTCTTCGGCTGGCTCAGCTTTTGCTTCGGTTGTCAAATACCGAGAACCGTGTTCATCGGGTCAGTCTCGAATAGTACCATGACAGAAAGTTGACAACTTTATTAATTAATTGTACGGTTCATAAACCAGGTTTCTAAATATAAAAATCATTAAATCCGTAGTATAAAAACATGGCTAACTACGCAATTTTTGACGAACCATACTACCGGGCGCAATATCCTTGGGTGAAGGCCGCTATTGATGCAGGAATTATAAAATCCGGCAGAGAACACTTTGAAAAGTTCGGTCAAGCCGGCGGTCTGACCAAAGTATCGCGTTACTTTGACGAAGAAACTTACCTTGAGGGAAATCCAGACCTTAAACCCTTTGTCCGCACTCCCAACAACCCAAACGCACCTTTTGCTTCAGGACTAGATCACTTTATCTAATACGGTTACGAACAGGGTCGATCGCGCGTATCGCCAAATTATGACGAAGCATTTTATGTAGCAACTAACCGAGATTTGCCGTCGTTTATTGAGAATAACTTTAAAAGTGGCTACCAGCACTTCATTCAATTCGGCATCAGAGATAGACTGTTTGGTACTTCTTTCTTGGAAGCAGTATACTTGAATAGAAACTCTGACATTAGACCCTTGGTCTACTCTGGAGCTTTGACAACTGGTCGGGAACACTACTTCAATTTCGGAAAAAACGAGCCAAACAGGTCTGCTACTTTTATCGGAACTTCCGGCAATGACACCCTCACTGGTATAGTGGGGAATGTCGAATTAATTGGAGTAACAAGCTCTGCAGGCTTGAGTGCCGGAGTGTCTGGAAGTGACGGCAGCAACGAATTCGATACTCTGATTGGGGGACCCGGCGCCGATACATTCGTGTTAGCGCAGCCTGTATATAACAGTAGAGTGTTTGTGATTGGATATAAATATTTCTACCTTGGACTGGGTTTTGCTACAATTCGGAAATTTACCCAAGGTCAGGATAGCATTCAGCTTACAGTGAATTCCTTCAATAATATCTTGATATTTCCGATCAACAACAATCGAGATTTAGCTATCCAAACGAACGGCTTGTCTGTCTCCCTTCCCGATGGAACTTCGGGAATTAGTAGATTTGACACGATCGCAGTTATTGAAGGTGGCGGAAATCTCAAGTTGAATTTATTACCACAATCTTCTTTTGGGGTACTTTTACTTGGATAGAAATATCGCAGCTATTCGGGATTTGTCTGATTGCTGCTGTCGGTGCGATAATTAATTGTACCCTCCAGAAACCGGGTTTCTCCAATAAACCCGGTTTCTAAGTCTTTAATGGCGATCGCGCGCTAGCTTCAAAACCTCAACCGCATCTTTGTGACCCTCCGAAGACGCCCAAATTAACGCAGTCCAAGTATTATTATCATACGCTTTGATATCAGCTCCTTTATCGATTAAAAATTCCACAACTGGAGTGCGCCCGCTGCCTGCAGCACTCATCAAAGCCGTCAAACCAAAATTAGTTTTAGCATTCACATCCGCCCCCGCCTCCAGCAAAAGCTGTACAATCTCCGTATGTCCGGCAGCAGCGGCACTCATTAACGGCGTCCACCCGTCATTATCCTGACTGTTGGGCCCGGCACCTGCAGCCAGCAATTTTTTGACGATCGCCGAATTTCCAGCCTCAGCCGCAGTCGTCAAAGCAGTCGCACCTTCCTCATCTTTGGCATTGATATCTGCACACTGTTCGATCGCACTTTCTACAGCCACAAGATCACTCGTCTTGACGGCATTAATTAAATCTGTCATAAAATCTCCGTTGCATCCTTTCAAATTTTAAATCCTATGGCAGTAGATATTTTAATCCTCTCCAACGGCCCCGGAGAATTGGCAACTTGGGTGCGTCCCGCCGTGCAAGCTTTGCGCGAGCAGTTGGGAAACGCGGGTACTCAAGCCCGCATCTCTGTGGTGCTGTCCCCCTGTCCGCACGCCACGGGGAAAGAAGCGCAATTCGCATCTTCCTACCCAGAAGTTGACAGAGTGCAAGCACCGGAGCATTTTTTTCCATTCTTATTGTCGGGCAAAACTGCTGAAAATTGGGATTGGTATGAAACAGGAGTTGTTTTGTTTTTAGGTGGCGATCAATTTTTTACGGTTGTTATTGGCAAAAGGCTAAAATATCGCACTGTTATTTATGCTGAATGGGACGCGCGGTGGTATCGATGGATTGATAAATTTGCGGTGATGAAACCACAAATTTTTGGTAAAATTCCCCAAAAATATGCTAATAAATTTACAGTTGTCGGAGATTTGATCGCAGAAGTAGGTAATCGAAAATCGGACGCCAAAGATGGGGCAGTACCCCTACAGAAAATAGAATTAATTGGATTGTTGCCCGGTTCTAAAGCTGCGAAATTAGCTTTAGGTGTACCGTTATGTTTGTCGATCGCCCAATCCATCCACCACATCCGCCCTGAAACTCGCTTTGTTATTCCCGTTGCTCCTACCATAGATGTGCAAACTCTAGCAGGTTTTGCCGACCCTGAACAAAATCCTTACCTGCATTTATTTGAGAACGCTAGCGCCGAACTTCATTTAACAGAACGGCCGTTTTTGCAGACAGCAAATGGTTTACAAATAGAACTTTGGACGCAGACACCCGCTTACGATTTGCTATCAGAATGCAGCCTGTGTTTAACTACTGTGGGAGCGAATACTGCGGAATTAGGTTCGTTAGCCGTACCGATGATTGTTTTGATTCCGACGCAGCAATTGGATGCGATGAAAGCTTGGGATGGTTTGCCGGGATTGCTGGCAAGTTTGCCGTTAGTCGGTTCAGTTTTTGCGACGGTGATTAATTGGCTAATCTGGCAATTGGGAAAGGGAAAGCTTTATGCTTGGCCGAATATTTGGGCACAGGAGGAGATTGTGCCGGAGTTAATTGGCAAGCTGGAACCGGAAGTAATTGCTCAATTGGCGATCGACTATCTGAGCCATCCTGAAAAATTAGCACAGATGGGCGATCGATTGCGTGCGGTTCGAGGAGAATCGGGGGCGGCGAAAAAAATTGCTGAATTGGTTTGTGAAGAACTTGAGGTGCAATCTAATTGTCATAAGAATTAGATTTTTTTATTTTTAACCGCACAGGAACGCGGATGAACGCTGATTTAATCCAGATTAATTGGTAAAAACAGGCAAAAGAAAGTTTATTTTCTCTTGCCTGTTTATTATCCAAAAACTGGATTTGCTTTCAAGTTAAGCTCGATCGTGCTTAGCAATCACCCAAACAGCGTGAATGATGCCGGGAATAAAGCCCAAAAACGTGAGAACCAGGTTGATCCAAAAATCAGTACCGATGCCAACCGTCAAAAATACGCCCAGCGGGGGAAGAAAAATGGCAGCGACTATGCGAATTAAATTGTTCATCTCAGTTACTCCAACCTACATTTCTCTTTCAATTTAACTTCACTGACCAACCGAACCTTTCCCGAAAAACTTAGGCGGTGCTGCCATAGTGTAAACTTCGGTTTCAGCGGCGATTACCTGCCGTAAGTGACCGGGAAGCTGCATCAACCCCAACAGTGTAATCCCGTCGAACATCCGCAACCCGCCAGTTGTTTTCTCGGCGAGTAATTTGTCAGTAACTTCGGGATCTGGTCGCGTATTTATTTCTTGATTAGAAGCTATCGCAAAACCCCAAGGAGCTCCATAAGTAGAAATAAAGCTGGTGCAGGATTGAACATTGGAGAAAACAGATTTCAGGGTATTTACAATGCGAGCGTGCATTTTCATTTCTGCGGGAGAAACGGGGCCCGCTTGCACTACGAAATATCCGTTAGGTGACATTACGCTGCGAACTTTCTCAAAATACTCTTTGGTAAACAACTGGAAAGATGGGCCTTCTTCAATGGGATCGGACAAGTCAGAAATGACAATATCCCAATCATTGTCAGTTTTATCTAAATAGTCCAAAGCATCGCCAATTACTACTTCGCAGCGGGGGTCGTCAAAGGCGTTTTGGTGCATTTCTGGGAGGTGTTCGCGGCAAGCTTCTACTACTTCGCCGTCAATGTCGATCATCACGACTTTTTCAACTGTTTTCCAGCGCAGCACTTCTCTAATTGTAGCTCCTTCTCCGCCGCCGAGAACGAGGACTTTTTTGGGGCTACCGTGACAAATCATGGCTGGGTGTACCAAGGGTTCGTGGTACAGAAACTCGTCGCCTGTACAAGATTGCCACTTACCGTCCAAAACTAAGCCTTTGCCGTAAGTACCGGTCTGAACTACGTACATTTCTTGATAGGCTGTTTTCTTGTAAGCAAGCACCGCGATGACGCCATGAACGTAAATATCCCAGGGGGTAATGTACTCGCTCATCCAAAAGTCTGCACGAACTTCGCTACCTGACATCAATTACTCTCCAAATATAAACTGCTGTGTCGATGTTGTCACAAGTAGTAGTTCTTAACACAAAATGGTGCGGGTGTGTGAGTACGATCGACACATTAAAGTGAGATTTCGGAGGAATGGTATAGTGTGATTGCGTTCTGGGAACTCGCAAGTGGCTTGGTACTTGAGATTGCTTGTGGGCGATCGCGCGCCCAGTCGATCGCACTTTTCCCATCGCCCCCGGTCGATCGCACTCACATTTTATATTTTCGCTTTGCATTGCCAGCGGGTTTTGTACAAAGGTTGTCTGAATCGGGCAATTTTTCGCGCTGGGCCGGCCTTTATAAGTTTGCGATCGGCCTGCTTATTTATCAATAATCCGATAAAAACCCCGCGAATGCGAGAGCGTGGAATAAAAGTAGCGATCGGTTTTAACCAGATTTGTTATTAATAACTTGACATTTTGAATGTATCTTAGATAAAATTTCTAAATCCACCAATACAAATAAAATGTTAATTTTTTTTGACAATAACGCAGGGTCTATGTGCGACGAATTTCTAACTAAGTAAAGGTTACAACTAAATTCTGTAATAAAAACGCTCTTACACTATTTTTATTTTCAAAATAATAGCCTATGGAACCAACAAACTGGGAAAAAATAATCAAAAAGCTGGAAAATCAAAATCTAATTTTGCGGAAAAAACTAGAAAATTCGGAAGCCGAACGCAGCCAATCAGAAGCCCTTAATAAAAAAAAAGAATCTTTGTTAAAAATACTAAATGAGGATTCGAGAGATTCCGAAAAAAAATTAAAAGCAAGAATATCTACACTAGAAAAAGCTCTGACCAACCAGCAAACTATGCAACTCAAATTAATCGAAGCCGAAAAAATGTCGGCTTTGGGCATTTTGGTAGCTGGGATCGCCCACGAAATAAACAATCCAGTTAACTTCATCTATGGCAATATTACCTATGTCAATGACTACGCAGGCGACATTTTAAAATTGCTCGCAATGTACCAGGATCGGTATCCCGAAACAGATGCAGAGATTGAAGATTTTTTGGAAAAAATTGACATCGACTTTCTGCGCGAAGATTTGTTAAAAACTATTTCGTCAATGAAAGTTGGCTCCGAGCGTATCCGCGAAATTGTGCTAACTTTACGCAACTTTGCACGGGTAGATGAAGCTGAAAAAAAACCAGTTAATATTCACGAAGGCATTGAGAGCACCTTGTTAATTTTGCAGCACTTAACTAAAGAAAAATCAGGTATTTCCGCTATAAAATTCCTTAAAAATTATGGCTCTTTGCCCAAGAGCGAGTGTTATGCTGGGCAATTAAATCAGGTGTTTATGAACATAATTAATAATGCTATTGATGCCCTGCGGGAGCGAGAGCAAAAGTCTTCACGGGAGGAGATAGAAGCCAACCCTCTCCAGATGACCATTACTACTTCTATTATTTGCGAAAATTGGGCAAGAATTAGCATCAAAGATAATGGTTGCGGGATGAGTAAAGCTGTAAAATCGAAAATTTTCGATCCGTTTTTTACCACCAAATCAGTTGGTCACGGGACGGGTTTGGGGCTGTCCATTAGCTATCAAATTATTGTGGACAAACACGGCGGGAGATTGGAGTGTATCTCCGCAATTGGAGAAGGGACTGAATTGGTGATCGAGATTCCGATCGCCAAATCCAGCAGCTAAGATCGATCGATCGAGCTAAACTGAGGGATAATGAAAACTCCCTTTGACCGCGGCTCCTCCTAGTTTGATGTGCAACCCTATGTCTACTGTCACTTTTGGTTTGTCAACCCCTATAGCGGCAGAGGCCGGGGCATCCTACGGCAGCAGCGAACCGCCACAGCGCCCCACCGTGCGGGCAGAGTGGATCGAGGTATTGGTGGACTCTCCTTTCAGGGTTGCGGGGGACTCGCCTGGGGAGGAAAATAAGTTATTTACCTATCGTTTACCTGCGGAACTTACCGTGCAACCAGGGGATATTTTGAGTGTACCCTTTGGCAGTCAACAGGTAGGCGCGATCGCGATTCGGTTCATTTCTCAACTGCCGCCCGACTTAGATCCGGCGCGGGTTAAAGATGTCGAAGATGTTGTCAGTACGGGTTTTTTCCCGCCTAATTACTGGGAATTGCTCGATCGCACTGCCACCTATTATTGCACACCTTTAATTCAAGTAATTAGAGCCTCACTGCCGCCCGGTTTGTTAAGCCGTTCCGTGCGCCGAATTCGCTTAATTAAGGACGCAATTTCTCCGAATGCCGAAACATTCCTCAATCCCGCAGCGAGTCAAATTTTGCAATTGCTGCAAGCTCAAAAAAACGGCGATTACACTTGGCAATACCTCCAGCGCCAAGTTAAGGGAAGTTATCGGGGATTGAAAGATTTATTGAAACGCGGTTGGGTAGAAAGTTATTTAGAACCTCCCACTCCTCCCAAACCACAACTCAAACCGGCAGTGACATTAATTGCTAGGGCATTTGTCACAGATTTAACCAAGCGGCAACAAGAAGTATTGGAAGTTTTGCGGCGCGGCGGCGGTGAAATGTGGATGAATGATTTGTTGAGAATTTGCAGCGCGAGTTCTTCCGTTGTCAAAGCTTTGGAACAAAAAGGTAGCGTTGTAATTGACCAAAGGGAAATTCTTAGGGGCGATCGCGGAATTTCTCAATTGCCAGATGCACCCAAAACTTTAACTCATTTTCAAGCTCAAGCCTTAGCGTTTATTAACTCTTTTTCGGGATTCCGTCAAGTGCTGCTGCACGGCGTTACAGGTTCCGGGAAAACGGAAGTGTATTTGCAGGCGATCGCCCCAATCTTAGCCAGCGGCAAATCCGCCCTCGTACTCGTTCCCGAAATCGGCCTTACACCGCAACTTACAGACAGATTCCGCGCCCGTTTTGGCGAGCAAATTTGCGTGTACCACAGCGCCCTATCCGACGGCGAACGTTACGATACATGGCGTCAGATGCTGACTGGAACACCGCAAATTGTCATCGGCACGCGATCGGCCATTTTTGCGCCTTTACCTCACCTCGGCTTAATTATCCTCGATGAAGAACACGACAGCAGCTTCAAACAAGACCAACCAGCGCCGTGCTACCACGCCCGCACCGTTGCCAAATGGCGCGCCGAATTAGAAAATTGTCCCTTAATTTTAGGTTCCGCAACGCCAGCTTTAGAGACTTTTGTCGGGACGCGCCGAGATTATTACTCGTTACCAAATATCCATTATTTATCATTGCCCGATCGCATTTATTCCCGCCCGATGCCGCCCGTGGAAATAGTCGATATGCGCCAAGAATTGCGGCAAGGGAATCGCTCAATTTTTAGTGCTTCCCTGCAAAATGCCTTGGAACAATTGCAAGCCAGACAACAGCAAGGTATCCTGTTTATTCACAGAAGAGGACACAGTACCTTTGTGTCTTGCCGGAGTTGCGGCTATGTGATGGAATGCCCGAATTGCGATGTTTCTCTGTCTTATCACCACGTAGGCGAAGCAACAGCAGAAATATTGCGCTGTCACTACTGCAACCACACGGAACGACACCCCCAAAACTGCCCGGAATGCCGTTCTCCCTACTTCAAAAACTTTGGTAGTGGCACTCAGCGAGTAGAACAGGAATTAACCCGATTATTTCCCCAATTGCGGGCAATTCGGTTTGACAGCGATACGACTAGAAATAAGGGCGACCACCGCAGACTGTTAACGCAATTTGCTAATGGGGAAGCTGACATTTTGTTGGGTACGCAAATGCTGACGAAAGGGTTAGATTTAGCTGGAGTCACATTGGTGGGAGTTGTGTCTGCTGACGGGTTGCTAAACTTATCCGATTATCGGGCAAGCGAACGAGCTTTTCAAACATTAACTCAAGTCGCCGGCCGTGCGGGCAGAGGAGACGATCCGGGGCGGGTAATTATTCAAACTTACACTCCCGAACACCGGGTTATTCAAGCAGTTAGGCGGCACGAATATGCGGGTTTTGTGGAAACAGAATTAGCAGAAAGAGCGGCGCTGAATTATCCACCTTCGGGGCGGCTGGTATTGTTGCGATTGAGCAGTGTAGATGCGGCGGAAGTTGCGGTGACGGCGGTACAATTGGCGTCTGTTTGTCAGGAGTATATTGAGCGATTGTCTGTACCGGGGTGTGAGTTGTTGGGGCCTGCACCTGCGGCGATTATGCGGGTGGCAAATCGCTATCGCTGGCAGATTTTGCTGAAGTTGCCTTTGGATGAGTCGGTGGATTTGTCGGATTTGATCGGGTTGCGCGATCGCACGCCGCGTTCTGTTAGTTTAATTATTGATGTCGATCCGTTGAATTTTGGTTGATTGGTGGTGTAATCGTAGGGTGTGTCAGCTTCGACAATTGTATCAATAATCGAAAATCTCCAAGCTGACGCACCTTAAAAGCTATGATACTTATCAAGCAAGGAATAAAATAATTATCTAATGCGTGTCATCAGCCGAAAACCACTGAGAGAATTTTGGGAAAAACACCCCAATGCTGAACCAAGTCTATTAATATGGTATCAGCGTACTTCTGAGGCTGAATGGCAAAATTTTGTCGAGGTACGCCAAGTCTTTCCCTCCGCTGACTTAGTAGGTAATTTTACAGTCTTTAATATTGGTGGCAATAATTATCGGCTAATCTGTTTTATTGATTATGAATACCAAATAGTATTCGTCCGCAGTGTATTAATTCATTCAGAATACGACAAGGAGAATTGGAAAAATGACGATTGGTTTGAAAACTCCTAGTAGCGATTACATTGAGTTAATCGTAGCTTTTCCCCCGCGCCCGATTAGTTGTGAAGCTGAGTTAATTGCTACCCAAAATCGGATTAATTATATTTTGGATCGCCGAAAACTGACGCAAGATGACCGAGATTACTTAAATGTGCTCGGTATTCTTGTCTATGATTACGAACAAAAACATGAGCCAATGCCTGTGCTGAAGGGGATTAAATTGCTCAAGGCTTTGATGGTTGAAGCTGAGCTTTCAGAAAAAGACTTGGTTGATATTTTTGCTACTGAGTCTCTGGTGGCTGAGGTGTTGAATGGTAACAGGGAACTGACGGTGAGTCAAATTCAGAAATTAGCTGAGTTTTTCCACCTATCGCCTGCGGCATTTATTGAGTGAACTTAATCGGATTCCCACTCTCGCTCGATTCTTTCTAAGTCTTTCGCGGCTCCCAATTGTTGAAATATTTGATGGGCACTGTTGTAATGTTGTTGGGCAAGTTCTGGGTTGTTACGTTTGCGGTAAAGTCGTGCTAAATCATAGTTAGCCTCCGCAATGTTGCTAGATTCTCCCAGTTCTTGGAATTTCGCTAAATAGTCTTTTAAAAGTGGTTCTGCCGCATCTAAATTCCCCTTAAGCATTTCGATTTCTCCCAAACAACCGATCGAACTTGCTATATTAGAGCGATCGCCCAATTTTGTCTTAAATTCCAAACATTGTCGGTACAATTTCTCAGCTTCATCCCAATTGCCGAGATTTTTCTCTATATTTCCCAATAGTCCCCAACAAATTGCCATACCAGACCGATCTCCTAATTCTGTCCTTAATTGCAAAGATTGCTGATACAATATCTCCGCTTTATCCCAATTGCCACGTCTTAACTCGATATCTCCCAATAGCTCCCAGCAAGTTGCTATACCAGAGCGATCTCCCAATCCTCTCTCAACTTCCAAAGATTGCCGGTACAATCTCTCCGCTTCATCCCAATTGCCGCGATTTCGCTCGATATCTCCCAATTGTCTCCAACAAGTGGCCATACCAGAACTATCTCCCAATTCTGTCTTAAATTCTAAACATTGTCGGTATAATCTTTCAGCTTCATCCCAATTACCACGCTTTAGCTCAATATCTCCCAATACTCCCCAACTACTTGACATAACAGAGCGATCGCCTAATTCTGTCATAATTTCCAAACATTGTCGGTATAATCTCTCTGCTTCATCCCAATTGCCACGCCATCGCTCAATATCTCCCAATTGTCCCCAACAAGTTGCCATGCCAGAGCGATCTCCTAATTCTGTCCTTAATTCCAAACATTGTCGGTACAATCTCTCAGCTTCATCCCAATTACCGCGATTTCGCTCAATATCTCCCAATTGTCCCAAACAAGTTGCCATACCAGAGAGATCGCCCAATTTTGTCATCAATTCCAAAGATTGCCGGTACAATCTCTCTGCTTCATCCCAATTGCCACGCTTTAGCTCAATTTCTCCCAATAATAAACTAATTATCATAACAAAGGGAACATCTGGCAATTCACTGAATTTTTCTAAAATTTGTTGATAATACCACTCAGCCTCATTCAGATTCCACATTTCTTTTGCTACCCATCCTAACAGTAAATAGGCAATAGCTTGCAAGTAAATATTCCCTACTGCTTGTGCAATCTCTAAATATTCCTGATAAAAAACCTTTGCTTGTGACCAATCCCGCAACTTCTGAAAGACATTACCCAAACCATATAAAGCATTAGCTTCCCCGTGGCGGTTTTCCTGTTTGCGGGCAATTTCCAGCGATTTTTGATAGGCATTCACTGCCGCCAAAAATTGTTGCTCTTGCTGATAAGATTCTCCCAATCCCTGGTATACTTGAGCTTGCAGCGCTAAATTTTTTGTTTCAACAGTCAACTCCAATGCTTTTTCTAAATATTCTCTCGCTTTAGCTGGCTTTTCTTGACTGAGATAAGCAACTCCTAATTGATGTAAAATGTTGCTGCAAGCACTAGGATTTTTTTCAGAACCAGAATGGCTCGGACTGTATTCCATCAACAAAGACTCTAAAAGTTCTATTCTTTCTTTCTTCTCCGGTGGGTTTAATGTCCTAAAAATTTTTTCCAGATCGAGAGTCCTAGCAACGGCATCATCTCTAGTAGCTTGAGTAGTTTTAAAGAGAAACACACCAGATTTCCACGCCCAAAAATCCGGTGCAAACTTCGCCAAACGAGTAATCGCATAGTCCGGCAAAACAAACAGGATCGGATGGGGAACGCTGGTTTTATAAGCATCTCGCACCCAATTAAGGTCTTGTAATACTGGAGGATATTCGTCAAATTTGCCGATCGACTTTTCCAATCCCCGCACAATTAAAACTAATTTTTTATTTGGCTCTCGCTTAATAGTAGGTAAAATCTTGATAATTTCATCTCGGAGAAAACGCAAATTCTCATCAAAACTCACAACTTCAAATTGAGTTTCTTGAGAAATCGGATGATTTTTCAATCCCTCAATTAGCAAATCCGCTTCCGCATTAAAATTAACTTCTGCAAACCCGATAGTCAAATTCTCCGAAAAATCAACAAACGTCAAAAGTTGAGTAAATGCTTGCTGATTGACAGCTAAAAATCGCCCAATTTGTGAATTACGATCGTTCTGGGTTAACATTGGATTCTCTGGCATCTCGGAGAGCTTTTTGGAATTCTTCATTTTGCTTCACCACCGGATTCGGATAGTTCCATCGATTTTTGCCGTTGTATTCCAAAACCGAAAGATTGAATAACATCAACTCACTGATTTCATCTTTATTAATATTTTTTGTCAAACAAACTTGAGCTAAAAGTGGATAATGATTTTGCGGGATAATCCGTTCAAAATTAAATTGTTCTTGTTTGATTGCATAGGTAACATCTTCAGCCATTATTTTATCGTGACCGCGACCTCTAGCTGTTATGGAAGCAGTTCGCATAATCTGGATGAGTTGGCGAACATGACCACCGCTGGCTTTTGCCACTTCCAGCAATTGTTCGCGGGACTCAAAGATTGTGTCAACTTCAACTCGGCGTTCGATTAAACTAGCCATAGCATTTAAGCTAACTTCATTGTAGTTTAAGTCACAGCTATCTCGATTAAATTCATAAATATTGACCATCGGGACTATGTGAGGACAGTCAAAATTCTTGACGGCATTTTGAGACGAGTACAGAGCTCCCAGCGGAACTGTATAAATCATCGTACAGTTCAGTTCTTGAAGTTGAGCGGCATAGTCAAAAAATAAATGGTTTGCCACCTTGGGAGGAACGCGGTCTAAATTATCAAAGATAATTAAAAAACCTTTATAGTTAGGAAACTTTTTACGCAGCTTTTTGAGAGCATCATTTAACAGCAAGTTGATATCGGCTTTCAATCGAGAGATATCTTTTTCTAAAGTTTGGCGAATTGTTTTTTTCTGCTTATCAGAACCTTTAATTTGTGCCAGTAATTTTACCAACAACTTCGCTAAAAATGGAGCTTCCGGCCCCAAAGTTGCTTCTCCTTCGATGCTGATGGAACTTTCAACGGTTCGTTCTGTTTCTTCGGTGACATCCTTAAACCAAGCCTCAAAATTATCCATCAGCCGAGAATCTAATTTCAGCCCCAGCCGGCGCATTTCAAACTCAACTCGCTTAATGGCAATTAAATAGAAATCTGTATAACCGACATCATTAATATCTGTCTCTTCGTTGACTTCCAGATAAATGACGCGATAATCTTTTTCCCACTCTTTTTGAATTCGCTTCAATTCGGTACTTTTGCCAGAGCCGCGATGTCCGGTAAACAGGATTGTGGTAAACTGTTCTGGTTCTTGACAGTCTAAAATATTACTGACACCTGCGATCGCTTCGGTTTTGCGAACTTCTGATAAATCGACATAATAGCGATCGAGATCTGCACCTTCTAAGGATTGGAGAGGATTACAGACTTGATAGGCAGTTTTGAGGGTAGTGGCGCGGTTGATAGGATGAGTAGTCATAAGTTTTTAATTTAGTATATTTGTTGCAGGAAACCTGAACAATTTATCAAAATTATGTTATTTTTGTACTTCTATTTTCTCAAAAACTTGGGCGATCGAGAATAAGTTCGCTCGCAATTCCTGTAGGGGCGGGTTCGCCAAAATATCTGACACCCAACCACAAATTATCTAAACCCGCCCTCCCCCACCCAAATATTACGATTTCTCAGGATTTCGGTTATTTCGTAGGGTGGGGGCGGGTTTACAAGATTTACGGTTTTTTCCTCGAAATCTCGGCGAACCCGCCCCTACCAGCCCATGAACCAGCGGAAAATGAATAAGGGCGATCGACCCCCTACCAACTAAGGCAAATCCGTGCTCCCCATCAGATAAAGGTCGCACTCCCGGGCCACGCCGCGCCCTTCATTAATCGCCCAAACCACCAAACTTTGTCCCCGGCGACAGTCTCCAGCCGCGAAAACTCCCGGAATGCTGGTTGTATATTTTTCGTGTTCGGCTTTCACGTTGCTGCGGGCGTCGCGTTCCAATCCCAGCGCATCCAGCAAGGGCTGTTCCGGGCCGAGGAAGCCCATCGCTAGCAAGACAAGCTGTGCGGGCAACACTTTTTCGGTACCCGGGATGTGGTTCGGAATGAACTGCCCTTTCTCGTTTTTCGCCCACTCCACCTCAACGGTGTGCACAGCTTTGACATTGCCGTTTTCGTCGCCCTCGAACTTTGTCGCCGTGGTGAGATAGCCGCGGGGGTCGTCGCCGAATTTGGCTGCGGCTTCTTCTTGGCCGTAGTCGAGGCGGTAGACTTTTGGCCATTCGGGCCAGGGATTGTTGGCCGCCCGTTCCGAGGGCGGTTTGGGCAGGATTTCTAGCTGTACCAGGCTTTTGCAGCCGTGGCGAATGGAGGTGCCCACGCAGTCGGTGCCGGTGTCGCCGCCGCCGATGATCACGATATCTTTGCCTTCGGCGGAGATGAAGTTATCGTTGGTGCTCTTGTCTAAAACTGCTTTGGTGTTCGCAGTCAGGAAGTCCATTGCGAAGTGGATGCCTTTTAATTCGCGGCCGGGGATGCCCAAGTCGCGGGGTTTGGTGGCGCCGGTACAGAGGACAACGGAGTCGTATTCTTTTAGCAGTTGTTCGGCTGGTAAGTCTTTGCCGACTTCGGTGTTGCAGACGAATGTCACGCCTTCGTCCTCGAGGACTTTGAGGCGGCGCATTACGACTTGTTCTTTGTCTAGCTTCATGTTGGGGATGCCATACATTAGCAGGCCGCCTGGTCGATCGGCTCTTTCGTATACAGTTACCCAATGACCGGCTTTGTTGAGTTGCGCGGCGGCGGACAAACCGGCGGGCCCGGAACCGATAACGGCGATTTTTTTGCCGGTGCGTTTGGCGGGTGGTTCGGCAGTAATCCAGCCTTCATCCCAGCCTTTATCGATAATTGCGGCTTCGATGTTTTTAATCGTGACTGGCGGGTTGTTGATGCCGAGCACGCAAGCGCCTTCGCAGGGGGCGGGACAGACGCGGCCGGTGAATTCCGGGAAGTTGTTGGTTTTGTGGAGTCTGTCTAGGGCTTCTTTCCAGAGTCCGCGATATACGAGGTCGTTCCATTCGGGGATGAGGTTGTTAATGGGGCAGCCGCTTGCCATGCCGCTGATAATTGTGCCCGTGTGGCAAAACGGAATGCCGCAGTCCATGCAGCGCGCGCCTTGGGTGCGGAGTTTGTCCTCTTCCATCGGCAGGTGAAATTCGTCCCAGTTGTGGACTCTCTCGACTGGTGAGAGTTCGGAGGGCAATTCGCGCAAGAATTCGATAAAGCCTGTTGGTTTTCCCATAGTGGTGTTCTGGTTAGAATTTACTATTCTGGTAGTTTGTCAAAGCTGAAGCCTGTATGCTTATGAACTAACTATTGTCATATAAATTGTGGGCGATCGCACCTCAGATTGAGCAATTTGTACATGAAATCTTTAATATCGCCGGGAGTCGGGGAATTGTCGGCAGCGGTAAAATATAAATAGATGGACAGCAAAGAAACCGGGTTTTTTACGGGGATTAAAGGTTTTAAAGGTTATGAGGCTGTATTTGCGTCCATCAAACCCGGTTTCTACGTAATTTCAGCATTGGCTTATTCTCCGACGATCGCACGGCTACAGCCACATCTGGAAACCCTCGCGGGTTAACTCAGACGCCTTGCCAGCGTCAACTTTCAAGGGCCGTCCCCATCAGCAGGGCTCGAAATACAATACAAAAAGTTACAGGCCTTGCCAAATATTAATTTCAGGATATACTACTGTAAATCGGTCAGATATATGGAGTTAATACCATCAACTCCTAAAATAGGTACACAAAGTCATGAGCATTACAATTGAGAACGTATCGAAACACTTCGGCTCCTTCCACGCCATTGACAACGTGAGTTTGAAAATAAAAAACGGCTCTCTAGTCGCGCTTTTAGGGCCTTCTGGTTCGGGGAAATCGACTCTGCTGAGGATGATTGCGGGACTCGAACCGCCGGATAGCGGTCAGATTTACCTGATCGGGGAGGATGCTACCCAGCAGTCGGTGCAGGAACGGCATATTGGTTTTGTGTTTCAGCACTATGCTTTGTTCAAACACATGAGTATTCGGAAAAATATTGCTTTTGCGATGGAAATTCGCAAAGTTCCTAAAGACTCTATTCGCAGGCGGGTGGATGAACTTTTGGATTTAGTGCAGTTGACAGGTTTGGGCGATCGCTATCCTTCGCAACTTTCCGGGGGCCAGCGGCAGCGGGTTGCTTTGGCAAGAGCTCTCGCAGTTCAACCGAAAGTGCTGCTGCTAGACGAACCTTTTGGAGCATTAGATGCTAAAGTCCGCAAAGAATTGCGATCGTGGCTGCACAACCTTCACAAAGAAGTTAATATCACCACAGTTTTTGTGACTCACGACCAAGAAGAAGCTATGGAAGTAGCCGATGAAATTGTGGTGATGAACAAAGGTAGAGTCGAACAAGTTGGCTCTCCTGCTGAAATTTATGACAAACCGGCATCAGCTTTTGTGATGAGTTTTATTGGGCCGGTCAATGTGCTGTCGAATGCTGCGGGTTTGTTCGCCAGCAACGGCACAACGGCTCACAAGAACGGAGCAGCTCATTCTGAAGTAGTATTTTTGCGCCCCCACGATGTGGAAATTCAAACTAAGCCACAGTCGGGTTTTGCATTAGCAAAAGTCAGCCGCATCATTCATTTAGGGCGGGAAATACAAACCGAGTTAGTGTTAGAATCGGAGCAGGTAGTAACAGCTTACGTTAGTCGCGAGCGCTTCGATTCTCTACAGTTAACGCGAGATCAGCAGGTTTACGTCAAGCCCAAACACGCGATGACTTTCCCTGTTTATTCAATTTAAATCAGCGGCTGCATCTTACTCAAAATACTATCGGGGAGCTTCTACAAAACACTGCTGCCACATCGTTACCAGGCTCGTGCCTGGTAAAGCTGTCTCATGGCTCTAAATCGGAGATAGAGCCTCCTGAAATTCATTCCCAGGCAGAGCCTGGGAACGAGAAAAAGAGAAAAAAGAGAAATCTCAGGCAGAGCCTGGGACGGAGAACTAGAAACAAGATAGGTGAAGAATATGACTGCTAACAAATTCTTGAATTTAGCAACTAGCACTTTACTTGCTTATCGCCGTTACATCCAGGCAGGATTAACACTTTGTGCAGGATTGGGATTGTCTGCGATCGCCTCTTCAGTTGCGTACAATTGGGAATACAAATCCATGCAAGTCGAACTGCAAGACCGGCTGGACAAAATAGCTACAGACATTCAGAGGGATGTTAGCGGCAATTTAGAAATAATTCGGGCTGCTGGAGCATTTTACAGCGTATTTGACGGCGTTAAAAAACCAGAAATGAAGACATTTGTTGGTCCTGCCCTCTACCGGCATCCGAGCCTGAAGGCGATCGCTTGGCTGCCCCGTGTTTCTTACTCTCCCGAATTCCTAACAGATGAAATAGATTTAGGTTTAGACTTAAAAGCCAATCGGGTAGCGTTAGAAAACGCCACAAAAAGACAAGAAATTACCGCGACTGATCGCCAAAAATGGTCTTCCCAAAATCAACCCACCGTCTTCGTCTTCATGCCAATTTTTACTCAAAGTTCTGCTGACGATGGCGCAGAATTGCCGCCAAATTTACCTGATCGCTCACCAGAAAATTTGAAAGGTTTTACTTTTGGCGTTTTGCTGGTTGATGCGATTGTCAAATCGGCTTTACAGGAAACTAACCTCAACTTTGTTAACGTTTATCTTCAAGATGCCATGGCTCCTGAAACCGAAAAATTTCTTGCTTTTTATGAAGCCAAGACAAAAAGGATAATTACCGATGAAAACATTAAAAATAACATCCAAATTGGGGAAAGAGCTTACTGCCCGGACGGCAGCAGTTGCACCCGCATTCTCAATATTGAAAATCGCAGGTGGTTGCTGCAATTACGGCTAACACCCGAGTACATTAATCCTCTAAAATTTTGGCGTTCTTTGACTGTTTTGATTTTGGGGATAATCTTAACTTTGGTGGCGACACTTTATCTCATGAGCTTGTTAAATTATACCGAAAAAATTGAAAAAATAGCAGCAGAACGCACGGCTAAATCTAAACAACTAGAGCAAACTTTGCAAGAGTTGCAACAAACTCAAGCTCAACTGATTCAGCAGGAGAAAATGTCTAGTTTGGGTTTATTAGTTGCTGGTGTCGCCCACGAAGTCAACAATCCTATAAATTTCATTTATGGCAATATCCACCACGTCAGGGCATATAGTAGCGATTTGTTAGAGTTGGTAAAACTTTACCAAAAACACTCTTTATACCCTCAGTCGGAAATTTCAGAATATTTACAAAATATTGACTTTGACTTTCTCAGCAAAGATTTGCCCCAACTGTTGTCTTCGATGAAAATAGGAGCCGATCGCATTGTTCAAATTGTTCAATCTTTGCGGAACTTCTCTCGCTTAGACGAAAGCGAAATGAAACCTGTCAATATCCATGAAGGCATTGACAGCACTCTGCTAATTCTGCAAAGTCGCCTGAAAGCTACAGCCGATCGCCCGGCGATCGAGATTATTAAAAACTACAGCCATTTACCTTTAGTAGAGTGCTATGCCGGACAATTAAATCAGGTGTTTATGAATATTCTGGCTAATGCGATCGACGCCCTTGAGAGTTACAACCTCGATCGCGGGCCCACAGCAGCGAAAGCCAATCCGATCGCGATCGCCATAACCACAGAATATTCGATCCCCGACAAAATAATTGTGCGGATATCTGACAACGGCCCCGGTATGGCAGAAAATGTCAAAAAACGGCTGTTCGACCCCTTCTTTACGACGAAACCGGTCGGAAAAGGGACAGGATTGGGACTGTCCATCAGCTATAAAATTGTCGTAGAAAAGCACAAAGGTACGCTGCGCTGCGATTCGACACCGGGATTGGGGACGGAATTCTCGATCGAGATTCCGCTGCGACAAGAAGTCAGACAAGCACTACCGTTTGTTTCGCGGAAAATATCGGAGGCAGCTTAGAAGGGGCTGGGAAAGGAAAATTTTTTTCTCATTAACTACTGTAATTCGGTCGGATTACAGTATTATATGTAATAATGCCAAAACCAATACTGCTTTAAGCAGCTTAAACCGTCGGCACTGCCGATACTGTATAACCCAAGCACGGCGAGACTAAATATGTTCAGTGACTTGCAAATTATTTACGAACGCGACCCCGCGGCGCGCAACTGGCTGGAAGTATTATTTTGCTATCCCGGACTGCAAGCACTTTTTTTGCACCGGATAGCAAACTGGCTTTATTCGGCTGGCCTGCCGTTTATACCGCGCTTGATTTCCCAAATGAGTCGCTTTTTAACAGGTATTGAGATTCACCCAGGAGCAAAAATTGGTAGGGGGGTGTTTATCGACCACGGTATGGGGGTGGTCATTGGCGAAACGGCGATCGTTGGAGATTATGCTGTAATTTATCAAGGAGCGACCATTGGCGGCACGGGTAAAGAAATAGGAAAACGGCATCCAACGCTGGGAGAAAATGTAGTGGTAGGAGCAGGTGCTAAAGTTTTAGGCAATATTCAAATTGGCAATAATGTTCGGATTGGTGCGGGTTCGGTAGTGCTGCGGGATGTCCCTAGCGATTGCACAGTTGTGGGAATCCCCGGCCGCATCATCTCTCGGAAAAAGCAGGTGGAAGATGCTCAAAATTCTCAAGGTCTACCGGATTTGGAAGCTCAAGCGATTCGAGCTTTGTTCGATAGAATTAAGAATTTAGAAGAGCAGGTTGCTTTTTTGAAATCTCAATTATCTCCGCTAACAATAACTGGATCAGAGCAAAAAGAGGCAGAAAAACATGAATTATTTATGTATTCTAATTTATTTATTACAGATTTTTTAGACGGTGCAGGAATCTAGTTAAATTTCAATTTATATAGATTTTTTCCGACAAGACTATCCTGCTACCCTGGTACAAACTAACTTTAATTTATTCAGTAACTGGCTATGACTATTGCTTCTCTCTCCACTAAAACATTTGATGAAACGAGCAGACATATATTCTCTCGCCGCTCGCACTTGCCGAACAGAAGCAATGCTTTGTGGCGAATTGAAACTGGAGTAGTGCGAACTGTAACGTGGCTTGAAGATGGCACAATTATCACCTTGGGATTGTGGGGGCCTGGTGATACGATCGGCAAACCGATATCAAAATGCGATCCTTTTCAAATTGAATGCCTCACTAAAGTCGAGGCAATTCTATTATCTGGCGATCGCTGGCTCAATAGAGATATTTTGCTCACTCACATTCAGCAGGCTGAAGCTTTTATGGTAATGCGAGGTTACAAAAGAGTTGATTTTATGCTCTATCAACTATTAACTTGGCTGGCTAAGAGGTTTGGTTCTGAGGTAGAGCAAGGACATCTGATAGATATGATTTTAACGCATCAGGACATTGCAGAAATCATCGGCACAAGTCGCGTAACAGTCACTCGCACCCTCGGTCATTTTGAGCAGCAAGGCTTGATAGATCGTCTGCCACTCCACCGGATTATTCTGCAACCTTCCGAGGTGTGGCACTACGAAATCTAAGGGTAGAATCAATGTCTCGCACGCGCGTGCTCGCGAGCACGCGCATGCGAAGCTATTCCGAAGGGAATCGCCCCAAAATTCCTGTATCCTTCGCTACTAAAAAAAACTATTGACTTTCTGAGACTGTCTGTGCAACAATCAACAGCTATACCTATAATATACGGTAAATCAATCAACTTTAAGGTGATTACTGGAGAGAGCGATCGACTCTCTAGCAGCGAGGAGCTTTTTGTGCTTTTCGACAGAGACAATACAAGAGGAAAGAAAATGAAAACTAAATCCCTGAAAGCTCGATTTAAAAGAAACAAAATAGGGGCATTAATTGCCGTCCTAGCGGTGCTGGCGATCGCAATTCCTCTGTTCCCATTTTTCCAAACCCAAGCAGCGGAATCAAAAAGTAAAATTCAATTCGTTTCCCCCGCATGGGTTGCCCAAAACGCCAGCGACAAAAACCTGCGAATTCTCGATGTCCGTACCAATCCAATGGACTACTTTATCGGGCATCTTCCCAACGCAGTCAACATCGCCGACAACACCTTGCGCGGGCCGGACAGTGGTTTGCCAGTACAGTATCTAACGCCGGATAAACTGGGGCAATTACTGTCGCGGGCAGGAGTAACAGACAACAGCCGCGTCTTAGTTTATTCCGACGGCAGAGACATTCTCGGCGCGACAATGGTTGCTTACGTATTGGAGCGATTGGGACACTCGGACATCGCAGTTATCGACGGAGGTTATGCGGGTTACAAAGCAGCTCAAACTGTGACGAAAGAGTTTCCAAAATACGCGGCTGGTACACTGACTGTGCGCGACAACAAATCAATTCGTGTTACCCTAGATGAAGTCAAAAATTTAATTGGCAAAACAGGCGTCACATTCATCGATCCCAGACCGGAAAAACTATTTCAAGGGGAAGAAAAAATCTGGACGCGCAACGGACACATTCCCGGCGCTCGCAACCTTCCCTGGCCGACTTTTACCGATGCTGAAAACCCTCACAAGTTGAAGTCTCTCGACGAAATCAAGCAGATTTTGGCAGCTAAAAAGATCGATCGCAACAGCGACATCATCGTTACTTGCAGTACGGGGCGGGAAGCAACGCTGCAATATGTAGTTTTGAAACACTTGCTGAACTATCCGAAAGTCAGAATCTACGAAGGTTCTTGGACTGAATACAGTCAGACTAATTTACCTGTAGAAACTGGTCCGGAACAAGCAGTGTAGAAAACAAATCTGTAGTTAACAGCAATTTTGGCTAAAAATTGACCGAAGAGGTAGAATGAAAACAGCAATTATCTCGATATCAATGCTCGGAATAATCAGCTCGATGGGCTTGGGTTTATCAACAATAGCTGAGCACCGACAAGCAGATAATTCCGTTGCTTGCACTCCTAGCGAACAACCCGATGAAAAATCGGAGACTTCGCCGCGAAACACTTAGCGCTAAAATGGAGGCTCTGCCTCGCTTTACAGTTGTTTCTCGAGTCAAGTATCTTATTGTGAATAACACCGCAGAAATTGCTTTTTCACCCCTGACAAAAACTTCGCCACCCCGATCGCAGCGTCCGATCTTAGCTCTGATACTGACGCTATTTGCTGCTGGTGCGGCCGGTTTGAGCGCCTACGGCTGGCGGCAGAGCGTTTTATTTCTGATTGGAGGCTTGCTGGGCGCGAGTTTGTATCATGCAAGTTTTGGCTTTGCTTCTGCTTACCGCAAATTATTTGCCGATCGCGATATTACAGGTGTTTTAGCGCACTTGTTGATGTTAGGAATTGCTACTGTACTTTTTGCTCCCGTACTTGCATCAGGAGAGGCATTCGGACACAAAATAGCCGGGGCTGTTGCGCCTGTTGGCTGGCAAAATGCGATCGGCGCTTTTCTATTCGGAATTGGAATGCAATTGGGCAGCGGCTGCGCTTGCGGCACGCTTTGGACAATTGGCGGCGGCAGCACGTCAATGCTGTTAACGCTGCTGACTTTTTGCATCGGTTCTTTTGCAGGAAGTTTGACCAGACACCTGTGGAATTTGCCATCGCTGCCACCGATATCTTTAGGAAAAACTTTGGGATGGATGCCCGCAGTCATCTTGCAGCTAAGCGTATTTCTGTTAATTGCGATCGCCCTCTGGCATTGGAATCGCACCAATGGCAAGCAACCCTTAACAGCAGATTTTATCATTAAAACTCCTCAATCTCAAATCAAGAATCAATGGCTTTACGGGCCTTGGTCTCTCGCTGCCGGAGCCTTTTCTCTTGCCTTTCTCAACTGGGTAAAACTGTTAATTGACGGCAGGCCTTGGGGAGTGACTTGGGGGTTTACTTTGTGGGCCGCAGAACTTGCTACTGCTTTTGGGTGGAATCCCGCAAATAACCCGTTTTGGAATACTCCCGACAAGTTGGAATCCTTGCAAAAAGGCATTTTTGCTGATGTTACTTCCGTGATGAATTTTGGCATTGTTTTGGGAGCAGTTTTAGCGGCGGCTTTGGCTGGCAAATTCACCGTCAAAACAAACCTTTCGTTACCCAAAGTTACAGCCGTTTTGAGCGGCGGTTTCATGATGGGTTATGGAGCGCTGCTGGCTTTTGGCTGCAATGTTGGCGCTTTTTTTAGCGGTATTGCTTCTACCAGTTTGCACGGTTGGCTGTGGATTGCGACTGCTTTGTTGGGCAGCGTTGCGGGAATTAAATTGCGATCGCTCTTGCGACTTGAGAATTAATTTCCAACATGAATAGGCGATCGACCTGCGGGTAGGGACAAAGGCCAAGCCTTTGTCCCTACCCGCAGGTCGCGTTTTCCCGCCAAGCGCGCCTAAAACAATAAACCACTGTTTACCTATAGACATTAAGTATTTAATAGTGTAATGTATGAGATTAAGTAGAGAGAGGTGGCAAGCGCACTCAAAGATCGATCGCCAAACTTTTAGCACAACAGTCTCTCAATCTCGCCACTGTTGCCATTAATAAAAATTGCCACATCAGCGAAATCTTATAGATTATCCTGGCAAATCTCATCAGGCTGCATTTGCTCTATATCAAGCGCATTAAACTTAATTGTGCGCTCAATCCATCTGAGAAAAAATAAAAGGAACTAAGAAGCATCAATGCGGTATCATAATCTCCCAGATATTGTCTTGCAGCCATTAAATAAAAAACCTGGTTGGCCAGTATTTTCTATTAAATCAGCCGCTCTGCTAAAATCGTCCCTGTTCAAAGCTTTTACTTTCTTTTTTGCAGTAGGTTTAGGCTTGAGCTGGTTAATTCCTCAGCCTGCAATCAGCCAGGCAAAACCAAAAGATGTCGAACTCACCTTAGTTTCCTTTGCTGTTACCAAATCCGCTTACGACAAGATTGTTCCCCGCTTTGTAGCGAAGTGGAAACGAGAAAACAACCAGAATGTCACTATCAGCCAAAGCTACGGGGGTTCAGGTTCCCAAACCCGCGCTGTGATTAGCGGTTTGGAAGCCGATGTCGTACACTTAGCCTTAGCTTTTGATACCGATCGCATCCAAGAAGCCGGTCTAATTAAACAGGGTTGGGAACGAGAAGTACCCAATAACGGGATTGTTAGCAAATCAGTTGCAGCATTAGTAATGCGAAACGGAAACCCCAAAAAAATCCAAGGCTGGGCCGATTTAGCCAAACCGGGTATCAAAGTAATTACTGCTAATCCCAAAACCTCTGGTGTCGCGCGCTGGAACTTCTTAGCTTTGTGGGGTTCCGTAACTCGAAACGGAGGAAACGAACAAGCAGCCCGCACTTTTGTCAGCCAGGTTTACAAAAACGTGCCAGTGCTTCCCAAAGATGCCCGCGAAGCATCTGATACCTTCTACAAACAAAACCAAGGCGATGTACTGATCAACTACGAAAACGAAATTCTCTTGGCGAAGACGCAGGGCGAAGCTGAACCTTTCATCATCCCCCAAGTGAATATTTCCATTGACAACCCCGTGGCTGTAGTTGATAAATACGCTGCCAAACATTGAACTACTAAGGTGGCGGAGGCTTTTGTGAAATATCTTTACACGCCGGAAGCTCAGCGAGAATTTGCTAAAGCGGGTTTTCGACCTGTTAACTCGACGGTAGCGGGAGAATTTAGCAGTAAATTTCCCAGAATTGGCAAACTGTTTACTGTCGCCGATGTAGGCGGTTGGAATGCGGTGCAAAATAAATTCTTCGCTGACGGTACAATCTTCGATCAAATTCAGAATGGTCTGGGCAACAGATAATTTGTATCGAATGTGCGTTAATTAAATTTTCTCATCGACTCGTCAATAAGTTCAAAAGCAAGTGCGATCGTCGCACTTGCTTTTTTCTTTGTGTTGATTTCTTTCTTCTCACTGCCAACAGATCCGATATCTCGCACCTGTTGAGTGCCGTTAAGTAGCTGAGTATGAAGAAACTTAACGATGAGACAGCATATATCCGCCTACCTACTTAGTAGTTACTTTAAGGGGGCGGTATTGCCTCTAATATACTCGCTCCCTGCAACATTTGAGACTTTCGGGCTCTACCCGCTTCTGGGTATTCCCAAGACGGTGCAAAGGGTGGAATCAAAAACGGACAAGCTTTCCACCCACCCTTTACCCCCACGCCGAGCATCCGGCAGTTTCCGCCCCTGTGCCCGTGCTGCTCGTAATACCGACAGTGCCGACAGCTTAAACCTACATTTACGTTGCTCACGGGATTTCTCCAACCGTTTTTGTAATAAAAATATACTAACACCTGTATATCTACCGGAATTATGTACTATTATATAATGTACAATTTAAACTCGATCGCCAGTGGGGAATGTGGAACTATCTTCTAGAGTAGAATACGCCCTGTTAGCGCTCTTGGAATTGGCGAGTCACCACCCGAATGATTCGCCCCTAACAGTGAACGAACTTACTGCTTCTCAAGAGATACCGGAACGTTATCTAGACCAAATTCTTGCCGTGCTCCGGCGTGCAAGTATTGTCCAGAGTTTGCGGGGTGCTAAAGGCGGTTATTTGCTGGCGAAAGAGCCTTGGCAGATTACTTTGCTAGAGGTGTTTTCGACACTCGAAGGCGAAGGGAGCTGCAAGACCCAAAAAGTTTCGGAATCTGTAACAATAGAAAAAACTGCGGTGCTAGAAATCTGGCAGGAAGCTCAACAGGCATCTTGGGCTGTTTTGAGCAAATACACATTACAAGATTTGTGCGAACAGCGGGATGTTCGCAAACAAGCACATCCCATGTACTACATTTAATTGGAGAGAAATTAAGCCATGAAAATTGCTAAGGATGTTACAGGAATAATTGGCAGAACTCCTTTAGTTCAGCTCAATAAAATTCCCCAAGCCGAAGGAGTAGTTGCTCAAATTGTGGCCAAATTGGAAGGGATGAATCCGGCTGCTTCGGTGAAAGATCGGATTGCAGGGAGCATGATTCAGGCTGCAGAAGATGCAGGGTTAATTCAACCGGGGAAAACTATTTTAGTTGAACCGACTTCAGGAAATACTGGAATTGCTTTGGCAATGATCGCGGCGGCGAAAGGGTACAGTCTGATTTTAACGATGCCGGATACGATGAGTTTAGAGCGCCGATCGATGCTGAAAGCTTACGGAGCTCAGTTGGAATTAACTCCGGGACATGAAGGGATGTTAAGCGCGATCGCCCGTGCGGAAGAAATTGTAGAAGAAACCCCCGACGCTTTCATGCTGCAACAGTTTCGCAACCCCGCTAATCCGAAAATTCACCGGGAAACCACGGCTGAGGAAATTTGGGAAGATACAGAGGGTAAAGTAGATTTTTTAGTGGCTGGAGTTGGCACCGGCGGTACGATTACGGGAGTGGCTGAGGTAATTAAACAGCGGAAACCGAGTTTTAGGGCGATCGCAGTTGAACCCGCCACCAGCCCCGTGCTTTCTGGAGGTAAATCTGGTGCTCACAAAATTCAAGGGATTGGCGCAGGATTCATCCCAGAAGTCTTGAAACCAGAGTTAATTGATGAGGTTATCGCAGTTAGCGACGCAGATGCGATCGCCTACAGTCGCCGACTTGCCAGAGAAGAAGGATTGTTGTCAGGAATTTCTGCCGGCGCCGCTTTGTGTGCTGCAATTCAAGTCGGCAAGCGTCCCGAAAATGCTGGAAAATTGATAGTTTTTGTGCAGCCTTCTTATGGCGAACGCTACCTCAGCACAGTCTTGTTCAAAGATTTAGAATTGCCTTCAGTCCGCGAACTCGAAGCATTAGTCAGCAATTATTAATACGTAGTAGGGGCAATCCCCGTGGTTGCCCTTGCAAAGTAGGGGTAGGTATTCTTGGCACTACCCCTACTTTTCAGACTTGATACAACTTCCAACTCGCCATTGCCAACATTCCGTAAATCACAAACTTTAGCGGGCGTTGAGGCATAATTTGGCAGAATTTAGCCCCTACCAAAACTCCCGGCACCGAACCCAACCAAATTGGCAATACTAAACTCCAGTCTACTGTTCCGAGGCTGAGGTGTCCCAGAGATGTAAACATCAACAAAATTGCCGCCTGCGAAATATCTGTACCCACCAATTTAGAAGTATCCAGGCGGAAAAAAGCAATCAGCAACAATGCAAACATCGAACCGGAAGAAACGCTAGTGATTCCCACTATGCAGCCTAAAATTGCTGCTGCACCCACAGTACAAAAACGACCATAATTAGTATTTAAGTCCCATTTAGGAGGCGAAGGCAATTTAAACTTAGGGAAAAATGTTTTGACCACTAATTGGGTCAGGGATAAAGCGACAATTAGTGCGATAGCTACTCCGAGAAGGCGCAGCAATATGCTGTCTAAGTCCTGACTTCCGCTGGATTTGATGTAGTGTAAAACCCACACGCCAGTCAGGGAACCGGGTACGCTACCCAATGCCAGCCACTTAACTACTTGCAAGTCGAGGGTTTTTTGCTGCCAGTGTTTGAAGCCACCAACAACTTTCATCAGTGTAGCAGCTACGACATCCGAACTAATGGCAATTGATGCCGGAATCTGGAAAACAAAAATTAACATTGGTGTTATGAGCGACGCTCCGCCAACTCCGGTCAAACCAACAATAATGCCAACAAAAAAGCTGAGAAATGATAGTAATAAGTAGTTCACTGTTATGCCAAAAAACTGTGTAATTAAGCCCTGCCAACCAACCAACAAATAGATAACTGGCGCGGCTCCGGCAACACAGCTACACAGGCAAAATCTTACTCGCATTCCAATCTTTCTAGCCAGGAATTTTGCTATTCAACGCTTGAGACTTACCGCGCGTTCAGCTACAAAATTTTTGGTAAAAGTAAGTAAATGCCAATAAACAAAACTACATAATTTGTAGTGTAAAAGCTCCCTGATTTTCTGATATCTACCTGTGTAACTGATTAAAAACCCTCGATTTATTTATGGGGTTTATATTCGACTTTCTACCTTGAAGTGACGAGCGTCACAGGTAAAGCAGAGCTGAGGTTAACCGACTGTTGGCTGGAAAAGAAATCGGGAGTATCGAGAACATTAAAATGAATCAATGCCACAATGACAACTGTGAAGGCGGTTGATGATATTAAACCCGTCAATAACTCTTTTTTGAGGTTTTTTTCCTTGGGTTTGTCTGTAACAACATCTAAAGTTCCTAGCTGCATCAACAGAATTCCCACAATATTGGAAAGCCAGTAGCCGACAATTGTGCAAGGAAACAGCAAATCTGGGGAAAGCCAACTAAAGATATACCCAAAGGCGTAGGCAATTGGCAGATTGAAAAATATGTCGTTCCACCAACACAGCGGTGATAGCAAATATCCAATTGCCAGAAGCAACCCGCCTCTGATCTTTTTAAACCAGACTTCGTTAAAGCCTTTAGCTTGTGGCAACTGTTGGCTTAGTTGTCCTGCAATCTGGTACTCTTCAATGACTTTTTTAGCGTTTTCCACGTTAATAGCTCATTACTCGATCGACTTACCGTAGTTTAACAGCAAAGCTGAGTTATGTCTAGTAAGTCAATCGAGTTACCGTATTTTCTTGGTGATCGGCTGAATATACTTTGTTTCCGGTATAAAAATATCTATCCGGGAGAGGTTGTTGAGAATGCTGCCTGGTGTCGGTTTAGGCTGCGATCGAGAAATTGAAAGCTTCAGGCAAATGCTTGACAGTTTGCCAAAGATATGCAATATCGATACCCCAGTAAAATTGCAGGTAAACGAGCAAAAGCCCGATCGCAACTGTCACGCCTAGCAATTTAGGGACTATTTTCGCGACAGTCTCCAGCACTACGAATGCGGCCCAGATAGCAGCACCTAAGATGAGAATGGAAGCACTCGTGGCAACTATATCGCTATTCATGATTAACTCCTGTTGACAATCAATCGGGTATTACAAAACTACTTGGGCTCAGGGCAGTTGCCAAAATTGAATAAATTACTCCAATTCCCAATAAGCCCACAGCGGAACTGAAAAATAAAACCATGGCGTCTGGGGGATTGTAGGTATCGTGGTCAATTTGGTGGCGAACGGTGAAGTAGTGCTTAGTTGAGATTAAGACTGTCACCCAACCTATTAGAGAGAAGATTAAACCCAACTTCCACCCCATCGCCTGACGGTAATGTACGGGCATTTGCACGACGCGAAGTCGGATGATGACGACGCCAAAAGCCATGAGGGCGATCGCGGCCCGCATCCATGCTAAGAAGGTGCGCTCATTTGCCGATCGATCGATCACCCGCGACAGATTGGGCTGCTTTGGTTTCTCATCATCTACTTGCATCGGTTTGAACGATAATTGCACGCGATCGAACTCTTTAATATTCATATTAAACGGCTACCATTATTCAGGTGCCATCAAACCTTCTAAGCTAGAAGGAACGGTGAACATATAATAAATTACCCCAGCGCCTAAAATGGCGATCGCCAGACTGAAAAGAATTACCCACCGATCCGTAGGTTCATAAGTATCGTAATCAATATCGTGGCGGACGCCGAAGTAGTGCTTAGTTGAGAATAACACCGTCAGCAAACCCACTGCTGAAAAAAGCAAACCCAACTTCCAACCATTGCCGGGAGTTGGCAGCAGAGGGGCATGGAAGGTGCGAAGGCGGACGATAACTACGCCAAAACCCATCAGCGATATTGCTGTCCGCATCCATGCTAAATAGGTGCGCTCGTTTGCCAAGTGATCCCGCACCCGCGACGGATTTGGTCGCCTAATCTTTTCTGTATTTACTTTCGTGGATTTCCAATTTAATAGCATAGATTAGCCTTTTAATATTAACTCCAAATATGAAGGTAAACTGATAGATTTCCGCTGGGACGATTATCCGCCGGGGATAGCTCCCCGGCGGGTTGTTGCGTTGGAACAGGCTTTACACAGCCGATCGCATTACAACTTCACCAAAACTAATCATTTTCCTCAGTTGGTGCGTTGGGAACTTGCGTATCTATGTAAGCCTGAGTCACATCAGGAACAAACCAATTCGCATCCCCAGGCTGGAAAACCTTAGCAGTAGGAACGTTGAATTCTACAGCCCCCGTATCGGGATTAGCTCTGGCTACAACTTGAGTTCCGTCAACTATCTTAACAGCTATACCGCCCGTCAATTCTTCTGAAGGTTGATCGGTAGTTCTTAAATCGGTTGCTTTGATATCGCTGGGTAGATAAATTCCATCGCAATCCCATTTATGTTCAGTTGTTTGGCCGTCAGCTAGAAAATAAAGGGCATTCTCGTAAGTAGAAGAAGCGGCTTTTTTGCCTTTCGGGCCGTAGACAGCCAGGGTTTTTCCTGTCTCGTTGCGGCACTGACCCCAAGGCTTTCCCGTTTCTAAAGTGTATTTTTGAAACTCCAATTGAGCGATTTTTTGCTGAAGTTGCTCAGGGGTATAAGTCGGGGCGGTATCGGGTGCATCTTTCGCTGTCCTGAGAGTGTTCAAAGCTTGAGTCACCTCTATGTAGTCGGGATTGCTCGCATATTTTGGCGTTTTTGGAGCGTCTGCCCAGGAGGGGGGAACGAATACTAAATTGGCGGTCATTACCAAGAGCACTAAAACAAATTTGAAGATTTTCACAATTTTTGTCCTTTTCTAGATTGTCAGGTTTTTTTCAACTTTCTGTTGGCTTGCTATCTTAAGACTTAGGCAAAAACGAACTATCTTTAACTGGTTGGCCTGAGAAACCAAATTTGGCAGAATCGCAAAATCTGGTTTTTTAGGATTAGACCTATTGTCAAAGTCGATCGGTGTGGGGTAGTGGCAAAGTGTTCGGGCGATATTTTAAGGATTCCTCCTCAAATTTTTAGCTGAGTTGGATTCACCACTACAGGATTTAGTGAAATGACAGGTATATTCTTGCCTAAGTCTGGCAACTTGCTAGCTCACAAAATGGCTTGAACTTTCGTAAAAATTCGAGGCTAAATTAGTTTGAAGCTGCTTTTAGCTCGGTTAATTAGTTCATTATTAACTTAGCATATTTGGTGATATATGGCAAGTAATTTAGACACCATTTTAAGAAAACAATTGGCAAGGTAAAAATGATGGCTTATAAATTATGAACATCGGAAAAGTTATCTGCCTAGAGAGGGATATAAGTAGCGGAACCGAGGCTAATTCTTAGTTAAATTGAAATGCCGGGAGCAGGTGATAAGTACCGCTTTCAATCAGAATAAATATTCCCAAGCCAATTAATACAAAAGGGACAACAGCCTTGGTATAGCGAGTCAAAATAGGGGCGATCGCCCTTTGGCGAGTTAATCGGTAAGCGACATAAGACCAAACACCTACCATCACCGAGAAAACCGCCAAAATCACCACCAAGCTCGGCAAATCGCTGCTAGCAAACAGCGGCAAATAAATGCCGATGTTGTCTCCGCCATTGGCCACTGTTACCGCAGCCACATTCAAAGTTTGGGGATTGAAAAGATTGGCGAGTTTTGACAGCAAAGATGAGTTAGATTGACGGTTAAATTCGCCAGATACGGCTTGTACGTCATTTTCCTCATTATCTCTCCTGACTAAGTGACTGATGCCGATCGCGATCGGAACCAAACCCAGCAAACCAATCCAAGCTTTGGGCACAATTAAACCACCAAAAAAACCGGGCAAACTAGCAGCGATGAGTGCTGCAAATCCGAGGTACTTACCGAAAAAGATATGCCGGGGGCGGAAAGTATCATTTACCTGGGCGAAGAACAGCATCGAAAGCACCATATCGTCGATATTGGTTGCGGCAAAAGATGTAATCCCGGCAATAATCGCTGCTGCAATCCAATTCATGTGCTGTCCCTGCAATTTTTCTAAACTTCAGTTTCGCTGGCGTTACTTCTACTCATAGTTATCAAACAGAAACAGCAACCAACTAAAGATATTATACTTAAAGTTGGACTAGCCAGAGTGCCACTTTTTACCAGAATCGCCATTCCCAATCCGATCAAAACAAAAGGCACAAGCTGATTGCCGTAGCGAGTCAAATTATCCGCAATCGCCCGCATCTGAATTAACCGATAAGCAGCGTAGCACCAAACGCCCACCATCCCGAAGAATACAGTGAGAACCACCGCCAAACCTTCTAGAGTATTGCTAGCAAAAAGTGGCATATATATCCCGATATTGTCGCCCCCATTTGCCACCGTCACCGCTGCTACGCTGTAAGTTTGAGGAGACAAAAAACTTCTAAAAAAAGATTTCTCAGATTGCTCTACTTCTGTCTCAACTTCGGAATCGTCGGTTTCTGGATTCAGCAAGCGGCTAAGCCCGATCGCAATTGGCAGCAAACCCAGCATTCCGATCCAATCTGGCGGAAATATTAAGCTGCCAAAAAAGCCGGGAAGACTAACAAAAACCAGCGCAGTAAAGCCCAGAAACTGACCGAAGACGATATGCCTGCGCCGAAATACTGCATTCACCTGCGAGAAAAACAGCAGCAGAATCAGAATATCGTCTAGATTCGTAGCCGTAAAAGCTGTTATTGCCGTAGAAATTGCTGTTAGTAATTCATTCATTTCTGTGTCTCCTCAGATTTTTTATTGGTTGTACTTGCTGGGTTCGTATCTTCGGAACGGGCAAGATTCCCGTTCCACAAAAATTAAATTTTATTGTGAGCTGTTGATCGAAGCAACGCCTTTGAAATGCTGATTGACAATGCTGCAATATCTCAGTAAAAACCCAGTTGCTTAAAAACTATTTCTCCGAACAGCGCACTGGTAACTGCTAATCAAAAACGCTCACTGTCAAAGGGGACGGCTTTCAATCGAACACCGCCGTAAATTGCATTTTCTTCCTCGAACTTGGCATGAATTGCGTCAATACCCTGCTGCATCGATCCCGCGAGTTCAGGAGAACGCAGCCGTTGCCAGAAAAACCATCCGCAAGTAGCCGCCAAGTACATCAAGAACAAGTAAGGAAAGGCATTGTAAGGAGCTTCTGGAGGTGGGAACGTAGTGCTGCCGGGAATGCCAACGCTGCCCGCAATCGGAATCATCATAAATGCGATCGCCACCACGGAGAACAGCACATCTCGCAGGCGCAACTTACCAATTTTGTGCAGGTAAACCGGAGCTGCGATCGAAATTAAGACGTACACGGTTAAAAATCCGTAGCTGCAAATTGCCCCCAAATAACCCATACAATCGAACAGTTTGATGTTAAACATAGACATCACAGCCGGCACCAAAAATGTCATAAATGTACACAGGGTTACTGCAACGTGGGGAGTTTTATTAGACGAATGCGCTACACCTAATGAAGAGTGAAACAAACCGTGGCGCGCCATCATAAAAAACACTCTCGCCGCTGGATTGATGCTGCCGAGCACGCAAGCAAAAAAGCTAAATAAAGCGCCGAAAGCCACTAACTCTCCCAACCAACCCATGCCCACTTGTTGCGCCAGAAAAGTCAGAGGTTCTTCACTATTAGTAATAGAAACTCCAGTACCGCTAAAACCCAAAACCTCAATATAGGTCATCAGAATGAAGAATAAGCCTGCCATCACAGCGCTGCCCATGACAGCCCTGGGGATATTTTTTAAGGGTTTTTTCGCTTCGTCGCCCAGAGATGTCGCACTTTCAAAGCCAGAGAAACCGAACATTACTAAGACAAGTCCTGTCGCTATGTTCCCCGGAGTTACGCCTTCCAAAGTCAGTTGGGACATATCCAGGGCAAAACCTTTGTGCGCCCAGATGATCATTCCTAAAAGTGCGATCGCGGCCACTGATGCCCCCTCTAGCCACAGCATCGCCATAGCTGAGAGTTGGATATCTTTATAACCTGCATACCAAGCAACCCCGGCCCCGATCGCTAACAGCGTAATCGGCGAGGGATGGATGCCTAAATGACCGATGAAAGTACCCGTAAAGTTGGCAAAACCACACAAAACGGACATTGCAGTAAATAGATAAGCCAGTACCAAACTCCAGCCACAAATTACGCCGGCAGTCGGGCCTAGTCCTTTAACAATATAAGAATAAAGAGAACCGGCAGAAGCCGATCGACTCGCAAATTGGTTGATATTGATGCTGACAAATACTAAGCCTATCAAGCCGATGAGAAAGCTCAGCCAAGCCCCGTTACCCGAAAGAGCGACAATTAACCCTAGATTAGATGCGGGTATAGTTGTAGGTGCAATGACAGCAAAGGATTGAGCTAAAACCTCCCCAAACGAGAGGCAGTCCGGCTTTAAGCCGTGGGGACTGTGATTTTTTGGCGTTTTCTTAGTCATTTATCTTCTCTCTTGTTGTCGATCGACTTTTGGCGATCGGCTTAAACTTGTCGGTGCTGCTTCAGCATCGGGCCCTGCGTTAGAAGCTTAAGTATCACCTTAAGGCTCTTGACAGGTAGAATCAAATGGTCTTGTTTATCGAATTAATAAATACAAGTGATGCAGTGCCGTGGCAAAAGAACTGTTGGAAGACGAGACCTATCTGTCGCCACCAGCCCAAACCCTTGATGTTAAAAGGAAAATTTAAATAGCGGCTAACAACCGTGCTTTTCTGGGAATTCCAGTCTGTACCAGATACTCGAAAAGTTCAGGTCAAAGTTTAGCCGGCAAAGATTTTTATTTCAAAAAAAAACTGTCTGTATTTAGTAAAAGGGTACTCAGCATGGCCGGAATGACGCTTGACCAACTGCGAGTTTTTCTAGCTGTCGCGGAACACCTGCACTTCAGCCGCGCAGCAGAGGAACTTTACATCACGCAACCCGCTGTCAGCGCGACAATCCAAAGCTTAGAGGCGCAATACGGAGTAAAACTATTTCACCGCATCGGCCGCCGCATCGAAATCACAGATGCGGGGAAGTTGCTGCAAGTTGAAACTCAGAAAATTCTCGACCAAGTTGCTTTGACTGAGAGAGGTTTGCGGGAGTTGAATGACTTGCAGCGAGGCGAATTAAACTTGGGTTGTAGTCTGACCATTGGCAATTATTGGTTGCCTGATAAACTTAGCAAGTTTAAACAGCAATATCCTGGTATTTCCGTGAATTGTACTCTGGCAAATGCCGAAGAAATTTGTGCAGGGACGGCGACGGGAACATTTGATTTAGGTTTAGTGACGGGAGACATCAAAGCTTCGCTTAAGAACACTCTGGAGGAAGAAGTTGTAGGCAGCGAACGCTTGCTGATTGTAGTTGGCCAATCTCACCCTTGGTTTGAACGTGCAGAAGTGAGTTTAACGGAAATTGCGAAAACGGATTGGGTGATGCGAGAAGCTGGTTCTGGAGTTCAGCAAATGTTGGAACAAGCTTTGCAAAGTTGGGGCGTTAATCCCGATGAATTGAATGTAACTTTAGTTTTGAACAGCAGTGAAATGGTAAAAGCAGTGGTGGAAAGTGGCACAGGTGCAGCGGCTATTCCTGAATTGATGGTAAAAAAAGAATTGCAGCTATCTACACTACGAGCGATTAAAATTATAGATAGCCAACCAAGTTCTAATGTATGTTTGGAAATAATTAAACCCGTTTTAAAACTGAAGCACCGACAGCGTTTTCAAACTGGAATTACTAAAGCTTTTGAACAGATATTAACTTAAGGTGCTGGTAATTGGTAATTCAGGACTTACGCACCAATACTCAAGAAAGCGGGTTTTTTACCCACATAAAAAGCTAAACCCCGTGTATTTTCGTAAAGAAACCCGGTTTCTGGCTACCCCTGCGTGCAGGATTATAATTATCTCTCAACCAATTTCCTCAAGTCCAATATATTTTTACCCCCATCACCAACAATCAGCGGCAATTTCCCATCCCATTTTTCTATAGCCTGCCTTTCCAAAAGTTCCGGAGTCAAATTGTCCCGCAGCAACCTTTGCACTTCGGCTTCTCCCTTGGCTAAATTCACCTTAGCGTCCGCCTGTTTTGCTGCTTTTAGCGCTAAAAACTCCCCTCTTTTTGCCTCCTGTTCGGCAATTTGTTTCGCCTCCACCGCCTCGCTAAACCGCTCAGAAAAGTGAACGTGTACTAAAGAAATATCGTCAACGGCAATGTGATATGTAACTAGCCTCAAGGTCAAAGAATCATCAACTGCGGCTTTAACTTCTCCCCGCTTAGTAATAATTTCTTCAGCCGTGTATTTAGCCATAACTGCTTTTAATACTTCTTCAACAGCCGGCTCGATAATGCGAGCCACGACTTCTTTCTCGTCACCTATTTGTTGAAAAATAGCATTGGCTTCTTCTGGGATAATATGCCAGTTGAGCGCTACATCCGTGAAAACATCTTGCAAATCTTTTGAGGAAGCTTCAGCGGAACTTTCCTGTTTTTGTACCCTGACGCTCAACTTTTTTACACTATAAACTGTGGGGACTATTACGTGAAGTCCTTCTCCGAGTACCTGTTCTTGCACTTTACCAAACTGCATCAGCACGCCTCGTTCTCCAGCGTTGACAATGATAAAAAATCTGGATAAAATAGCTAAAAACACTATCAATAGAGCTAGTTGAATAGCTAGGTAAAAATCCTTATTTTTTTTATTGCTTGATTTGAGTGAGTCAACGTTTTTGCTGGATTCTACAACCATATTCCACCCCGATCGCACTTAATTCTCTGCTCAATATTGACTTAATAGATATTCTATTTTCCTGCTATCAACAATTGTTCAAAATCCGCTGATGCCAAAGGAGGACTAAACAAATATCCTTGCATTATATCGCACTTATAGCGCCATAGAAAATCTTTTTCGGCTTCCGTTTCAACTCCTTCGGCAATTACCTCAAGACAGAGACTGTGCGCCATTTCAATAATAGCTTTCACAATCGCTGCATTTGTGCAACCATCGGTTATATTGCTGATAAAACAGCGGTCTATTTTTAAAGTATCGAAGGGGTATTGCGTCAGATAGCTTAAAGAAGAATACCCCGTTCCGAAATCGTCAAGAGATATACAAACTCCCAAATTTTTCAAGTGTTGCAAAGTGGCGATCGCACTTTCGGCATCTTCTACCATCAAACTTTCTGTCAGCTCTAATTCCAAACTGCTCGCTTGCAAACCAGTTTCTGCTAAAATTTGGGCAACTCTGCTGCTGAGATCCGGTTGGTGAAATTGGCGCGGCGACAGATTCACCGCTATCCGAAGCGAAAAACCAGCATTTTGCCAAACTTGCATTTGCTTGCAAGCTGTGTGCAAAACCCACTCGCCTAACTCTACAATGAAGCCAGTTTCTTCGGCATGGGGAATAAATTCTGCAGGCGAAATCAGCCCTTTTTCTGGATGTACCCAGCGCACTAAAGCTTCGGCGCTCATAATCTTACCTGTCTGGACATTGACTTGTGGCTGATAGTAAACTTGGAATTCTTCTCGTTCCAGTGCGTCGCGCAAACTTGTTTTTATCTGCTCTAATTTGTCGGTGGCATCTTGGTTGAATTCGCTGCTTGGCGATCGCAAAGTATTGTACTGTTCGGCGACAGCTTCTTGTTTTTTCAAGCGGCTCGATATCGCGCCCACAAGTTCAGCTTTACTAAAAGGTTTAGTCAGGTAATCATCTGCTCCCAATTCCATACCTTGCCGCATTTCAGAGCGATCGGCTTTACCGGTCAGAAAAACAAAAGGTACTGTAGCAGTAACCGGATTAGATCGCAAGGCCACCAGCACCCCATACCCGTCAAGTTCTGGCATCATCACGTCGCAAATAATCACGTCGGGAACATTTGACACCGCCGCATCTAAACCTTTTGCTCCATTTTCTGCACCCGTCACGTCGAAACCTTCAGCTTTGAGGAGTTTGAGAATATTTTCCCGAATTACTTGCTCGTCCTCAATCACTAGAATCTTTTTCATACGTCATTCCCTGAAAGCGGTATAATTGATAGGCGTTATTGAACGCGATAAGCGTGGCAATAACTGAGAACGCACAGCTCGATCGGCCCAACAGCCGAATATTTTCCGACACAAATAGCAAACACCTGAAAAACGCTAATTTTTCAAGCACAACTAGATTAATGTTTCTCTGCTTACTCAGTGCCGTCCGTATTATTATGAGGTTAATTAATAATCTCTCAACTAATTCTAGGCGATCGATAGTTAGCAGCGCCTTAAATAACTGCTAAACTAATTGTGCCACCTGAACGATTGTCTGCAAACAATCTCAGTCTATTTATACCAGTTGTCAAAAATAATGCAACTGCAAGCAAGTTCCAAACCCTTGCGGAGTCAGTATTCCCCCATTTTTCAATGTAAAATCTCAACTTTTAAATCTCAAATGGTATTACCTACTGGATTCCCTGAACCCGCACAGATTGGGGTCATAGAAGTTAAGCAATATCCTCACTACCGCGCTGTCACCTACACCCACGCGGGCGATTTGCGACAAGCAACTGGCATCGCCTTCAATCCCTTATTTCAACACATCAGCAACAACCAAATTGCGATGACAACGCCAGTAGAAGCGCGCTACACGAAAACTTCCGGGCAAATCGATGCAGTTCCTCAAGCTGAAGTTTCGTTCCTCTATCCCGCACCAAATATCGCCCCCAGCAGCGTTAACTCCGCTGTAGAAGTTACGGATACTTCGCCCATGATGGTTGTCAGCATCGGCGTGGGCGGGGCCTACACTTGGGAAAGCTACGAAAATAACCTCCAGAAACTCAAAGATTGGCTTCAAGAACATCCTGAATACGAAATAGTCGGGCCGCCGCGCCGCTTTTTTTACAATTCCCCGATGACGCCGGAAGCAACTAAAATCAGCGAGGTACAAATTCCGATCAAGTGCCGCTGACGTGAACAACTAATTCGCGAATATGACCCCGCTGACGATGTTCCCACAGGTAAATTCCCTGCCAAGTTCCTAACAGCAACCTGCCGCGGTCGATCGGGATTTGTTCAGAAGTATGAGTCAGCGCAGTGCGAATATGCGCCGGCATATCGTCTGGGCCTTCCGCATCGTGAATGTAGCGATCGTCCTCCGGTACCAGTTTAGCCAAAAAGTTAGCCAAATCCTTAAGTACATCCGGGTCAGCATTTTCTTGAATCACCAAACTAGCAGAAGTATGGCGCAAAAATAAACTACAAAGTCCCGTTTTAATACCTGAATTCGCCACCACATCTTCTATCTTAGGAGTGATTTTGGACAGAGATTTTCCTGTAGTTTGAATCTTGAGTATCTGTTGATAGTGATTCATTCGATTTTAGATTTTAGATTTTGGATGAGACTGATGCAAAAGTCTTCTGTCGGCGGAGGTAGACTTTGTTTGTGTAAGATCGATTTCTAATCGCACTTATGAAAAATAGTCTACAACAGCTTGGGCGAGATCCTCCGTACCATTTTTATCCAATTTACCCGACAAACGGGGCGGATGCAGCGGTTGCCGCAAAAACTCCCAATCCCCCTCAAAAAACTCCGTCGCCGTCAAGATTTGATGTTCCGCATAATTTTGAATCCCTTCCAGCAACACCCCAGCTTCTGCAAAACCTTCTCTCATTATAGAAACGACAGGTATTTCCAAGCGCAAAGCTTCCGCAAAAGTGCTGTATCCCGGTTTAGAAACTAAGCGCCCGCAGACAGGCATAATATCAACCGGACGGGGTAAAATCGGGAGAGATTTTGCAAACTCCTGATTTTTGACTTTAATCAAATTCGGCAAATCGGGAGATCCCGCATCAAAAGTAATAAATTGCCAGTCGCTAAATAGCTGTAAATTTTGATAAGGAATTTCCTCTAAACCCAATCCGCCGAAAGTCAACAAAACAGTTTTTTCCAGGGGTGTTTCAATTCCGAATACTTCCCGAATTTTCTCGTTACTGTAGCGAGGATTGCCGCCAGTCAAGCCAACATCTTGAATATTGGGGAAAGCTGTCATCGGTTCGTGCAAAGGAAGACGAAAAAGCCGATCGCACATTCCGAAACATTCACCAATCCAATCTGCCATTTCTACAAATTCCCCGCCCCACTCGCGATAGATAAAATCCCACCCGAAATTGCTCATCATCCAGCAGGGAACCCCAGCCGCTGCCGCCATTCGCGTTGCCAAAGGAGGAATATCTGCCAGCACCAAACCCACCCGATTTTGCTTGATAAAATTAACTTCGCTGGCAATTAGGGAATTTTGCTTTTTCCGGATTTCCCGCAATTTTTCCAGCGTCGCGTCTTTATCCATATTCAAACTGTCAGCTTGCACCACACCCACATCAAAAGCGCGGGGACGGTGGATAAAGTCGCCACCAATATAACATTCTAGCAGCCAGCGAGGTGCTGTTGTTGTGATAATTAGTAAAATCTCTGGATTTAATTCTTGAATTTTTGCAGCTACGGAGGAGACTCGGACAGCGTGGCCGAATCCGTGATTTGTGATGGCAATATATAATGTTGGTCGAGACATTGATAATAGGGAATGGGGAATTGGGAATTGGGCATCGGGCATCGGGAATTTGAGGTAGAGACTGAAAGGCAACAAGGCCAAGCTTCAAGCGACGCACAACCAACAATGACACAATGAATAACTAATGACTATCGAATATGCAAGAACTCATCAATCGTGCGCGCCCTCAGACCAAACAGGCAATTGATTAATTTTGTCCAGCGTTATATCTACATACTTTTTACCATCCGCTGCTAGATTTTCCCCAAAATATCCCTCATCGCCGTCGTGCTTGTGAGGGCCGCTCACAGCTTCTGCATAGCGGCCTTGCAAACGAGCTTGATTGAAAGGAGAAGTAGCGTACCAGTACCAGCGAGTCGGAAAAACTATGCCGCCAATATCCTCAATAGAATCGCGAGTGCCGCGAAAGTGGAAAATGCGATCGGCTTCTGCAAAACCATTTTCTCCCGAAAACACCCCCCCAACCGAAACAACCGTAATTTCTGCCTTCAGCCATTCTTTAAGATAACGAGTAGCACCTAAAGCAACTTGTGCGCCGCCGCTAGTGCCAATTAAAATAACTTTTAAAGGTTGTGGAGAATTAACTGAAATGGGGGATTTAGCATTCATCCGCTCGATAATTGCATTAGCTATTCCCTGATTGTATGCAAAGCCGTAGCGATAATCTAGAGAAATTGCAAACCTCCAGAGATTGCGAATTTTAATGAATATATTCCCCGCAATCGGCCCTTTTTTTGCCTGTTCTGCAAACCGCCAAAAAGGAGCTAGCCACCGCTCTCCTCCTAAACTTTTGTTAGAAACTGAGTAAGGAAAAACATCGCCCACTGCTACGCATTGCGGGTGAATTTTAACTAAGCGCTTGAGAAACAACTCTTCGCCCGGCGTTAATTCGTCCCCCGAAAAATCGCCAACTCCCGGTAAAAAGATGATATAGCAATTAAGTGGCGAAGACTTACGCGCTTCTAGATTGCCCTTCTTAGATGGCAATATCTCCGGTGGATTTTTCTTGATACCAAAAGTTTCGGCACTTTGATTCAGCCACCATATAACAGTGCCCACTGGCGAAAGAATGCCCCAAATTATCAAAATTACACCTGCGATCAGCAACAAATTTAAACTTCCCCCGCGCAGCCATGCAAGTATCCGTAAAATCAATCTTAGCATTTAATAAAATCTGGTAGAATGCCAATTAATTACTTAATTACCTAGAAATAGTTCGGTGATGCTGCTGTATTAGAGCTTATTTTGTACAAGTTGTCAACTATCTTGAGGAGCAGGAGTTCAACGTGAAGGGAGAAGATTCAATTGCAGGTTTGGGCGCAACGCTTTGGAACGCGCTTTCTTTGAACGGCAATTTTTACGAAAAAACTCCCTACACTCGCAGAACTAAGCGAATAGCTTTAACAATTGTAATTTTAGCTGCGCTGTCCCGCGTGTTGGGCAGTTCTGTCATCTTGTTAATCAACCGAACTGAGCTATCAATATTATTTCTAGGACTTTTCATAGAGGGTTTGGCAGTCGCGGGGGGTTATTATTTTTGGACTTTCACTATCTTTAAAATCGGGGAGTGGCTGAAACCGGGTCACGTAACTTATCGGGAGCTGCTGGTTCCAATCGGATTTGCCTATGCCCCCCAAGTTCTGAGTTTCTTAACCTTAATTCCCTTGCTGGGAGAAGGAATAGAGCGCATATTAGTTGTCTGGAGTTTGCTAGCTGTAATTGTGGCGGTTCGGCAAGGTTTGGATATTCAAACTCGCTGGGCGGTGTTAATTTGTCTGGTGGGTTGGCCATTGATTCAACTTGCGATCGGCTTTGTGGAAGTATTTGAGCAGTTGCTGTCACGATGGCTTTAATTAATCAATACGGCAGCAGTATAGTAAACTCGCTGCCCTCTCCAGGTTCCGACTTGCAAATTAACTTTCCTCCATGCTGTTCTACCACAATTTGATAACTGATAGACAATCCCAAACCCGTCCCCTTACCTACCTCTTTAGTAGTAAAAAACGGGTCAAATATTTTACCCAATACCTCCGAACTCATCCCCACACCATTATCTACAATGCGAATTGCTACTTGATTTCCTTCGGCGACTTCAGTGCAAATCTGAATTGTCGAGTCAACTTCCCTCCCTCTTTTTTCGTGATACAAAGCATCAATAGCATTAGTCAGTACATTCATAAATACCTGATTAATTTCTCCCGGATAGCAGTTCACTAAAGGCAAATTGCCGTACTCCTTGAACACTTGAATATCAATTAATTTGTGATCCAAAATCATCAACGTGCTGTCGATACCTTCGTGGAGATTCACCCATTTCCTATCTGATTCATCTAGCCGAGAAAAGTTTCGCAGCGACAACACAATATCGCGAACTCTCGCAGCACCCACTCTCATTGAATCTATCATTTTAGTGAAATCATTCATCAAAAAATCTAAATCAATTTGCTCGGTTAAATTTACTATTTCTGGTCCGGGATTTGGGTAATTATTTTGGTATAAACGTAGTAGATTTAGTAAGTTTTCCGCGTATTCATTGGTATAATATAAATTTCCATAAATAAAGTTAATCGGGTTATTAATTTCGTGAGCCACTCCCCCGACAACTTGCCCTAAACTGGACATTTTTTCACTTTGAATTAGCTGCAATTGAGTGTGGCGAAGTTCTTCTAATGCAGTATGCAAATTCTCAGTTCTTTGGGCTACTCGCGTTTCCAGAATACTATAAAAACGAGCATTTTCTAGAGAAATAGCGGCTTGTGCAGACAGGATTGCCAAAATTTCTAGCCTGTCGCTAGTAAAAGCACCTTTGGTTAAATTATTTTCTAAGTAAAAAATTCCCGTAAGGTTGCCTTGATGGATAATTGGCAATACTAGGATAGATAGGGGTTGATTGACCGCAATATAAGGGTCAAATTGGAATTGCTCGGATCGGGTAGCATCATCTAAAACCAAGTATTTTTGCGTTCTTTCTACATAGTTAATCAAGGAAATTGGGAGGATATCCGATTCGGCAATCGGGAGAGATGGTAACACGGTTAGATCATTAAACTGACCGGTAAGTCCAACTTCTATGAATAATTGATTACCTGTCTTGGCAAGAAATAATACTTTTTGAGCGCCTGCATTTTCCTTGACAAGCTGTACAAGTTTCTCTAGCAAGCGGCTGAGAATAATTTCGCTCGAAACAGCTTGTGATGCTTTAACAACTGTTGAAAAATCCAGCACCAAACTATTGTTAATAGTAGTTTGGGCAGTGCTGATAACATTTTTATGTATTGGGTATTGATGGCGATCGACTAAATAATGATAACGGGATTCTAAGTATTTAACTTTTGCTATAGCTCCCCAGCGGATATAGGCATAATAAGCTTTTGTCAGATAAGTTCGAGCAATTATCTCTTTATCCAAAGATTGATAAAACTCTCCAGCTAATTCATATGCTAATGCTTCTTCTTGGATGTAACCGTTAGCAGCCGCTCCTTTAATAGCTAAGTCATAATAATCCATTGCTGTAAGAAGTTTATCGCTGAAAATTCTAGCTTTCTCAGCTTCAACTAACTCGTACTTGTGCTGATAATTCATGGGTGCATGGTAGGCCCACTTTTGCATAATTTGCTGATGAGAGTTAACAATAGCTAGGTATGCTTCTTTATTGTCACTGTCAGGATAGTGAGCGAGGAGAGCCAGCGAATAGTAGAAATTGTGTACCCCAACAGTGATTAAGCCGATCGCCCCATCTGCGTATTCTGCCGCTAATTTACCGCTGGCCACAGCCGCAGCATAATCTTTAAGTAAATAAAGCAGCATCAATTTAGCAACATAAGCTGCAAACAGCGACATTCGATTATTTTCTTTCTGCCAACGGGACATCACAGCAGGTTCATCCAACCTGTCGCTAACTAATCGTACTTGCTCTGATGTTTTGCTTCTTAAGCTTGAAGCAGTTACTTGCCAAATTTGAGCATAACCTATGGCAAATTCGTGTTTATTTTTTTGCAAAAACTCCATACAAACGCTTTGTTTTTCTTCGACATATTCTAACTGTTCTCCCACTAACACTAAATTAGTAATATAGTGCATAAAATTATAAACCGCCCATTCTAAATCACCATTTTCTACACCAAACTTCATCCCTTCTAGAAATGAATTAAGTGTGTTTTTAGTAGACTCTTTCCAGATTCTTATATGAGCATTAAACATTACATAAACCTTAGCTTTCTGTTGGCTAGCATTAAATTGTTCTAGCAGCTTTAAAGCTATTAATCCAGCGTAGTAGCCAGCTTCGATGTCGCCTTCGATGCCGCACAGCATCATTCCATAAAGAGTATAGGGAAAACTAGCTAATGGTGAATGACCGCGATCAATACAAAGATTGACCATAGTCAAGACGAGGGAGGACACAATTTCAGGTTTGGCAATATAAGCAGGAGGATAGAGGGCTGTCAGGATTTCCATAGCTGCCAGTTGATAAGGATCTGTCATAACTGGCAGATTGGCTAATTCCTCAATTCGCGGCAATTTTGGCACTGCAATGGTCTGCTTATCTAAGAGGTTGACTCCCAGGATTTCCAGCACTTCTAGACCTGTTTCAACAGCTTTTAGCATCTGGCTTTGAGCCTGATAAAATAGGATTTTGAGCTGATACACTTTCACTCTGTCAAGCTGGTTTTTAGCCGATCGCAAAACCACTTCCGCCAAATTTTCTGCTTGAGCGAAGTTGGTGTTTAAATATTCCGCTTCCAGTGTCTCTACATACAACCGCAGCGTCATGCTATAGTTGCGATCCCAGCTATCAGGTGGTAATAAGGAAATTCCCACATTCAAATACTTAACAGCGGGTTCATAAGCATTAGCTGCTTTGGCCTTATGTCCAGCGATTAAATTTAATCCTGCTAACTCATCTTTTTCGGATTGCAGGCTGAGACAATCAATTCCTACATTCAACTGGTTGATAATATCAAAAATTTTCTCTTCTACTTGATCGGCGGGCGTATTTTTAAGTAGCAATTTACCTATCTTAAGATGAGTGGCTTTCTTTTCATAATCAGGAATCAGCGAATATGCAGCTTGCTGGACGCGATCGTGCAAAAATTTATAGCTGACTCGCGAAGAATCGAAAGTTAAATTAACTCCTGCTTCTCCATCTAAAAATAAAGGAATGAGGTAACTCTCATTCAATGGAAGTATTAACCCCGCTTGCAAAGCATCCCAGAGTTCAGTCGCAGTGACTGATGGAGATTTTGCGTTGACAGTAGAGAGAACATCTAGAGTGAAACTGTCCCCAACACAAGCCGCCAATTTCAAAATTTCTTGTGTAATCTCTGGCAGTTGTTGGATCCGACTGGCTACCAGTTCAACTACACTCTTATCTGTGATGCCAATAGCCTGAATCTCCTCAATGTTCCACTGCCACTCCCCTCTTCTTGCGGGAGACAGCAGCTTGGCAAAGTCAAATTTCAAAAGTTTTTCTTGATAAAGAGTGTTGAGTAATTGCGTCAAGAAAAAAGGATTCCCACCAGTCTTATTCCAAATTAGCTCCGCTAAAGGTTGAATTCTTTCTGAGTCATTCAATGTCTCAGAAATTAACTCAGTCACCTGGGGTAAAGAAAGATGTTCCAGCACTAAAGTGTTAAGAATAATCCCCGTTTCTTGAATGTACTCTACTGTCTGCATTAAAGGATGTGTAGAGCTAACTTCATGGTCTCGATAGGCTCCAATTAATAGTAAATATTTGCTATCGGGGTCAGTCGCCAGCAATTCCATTAATTTCAAGGTTGCTGAATCTGACCACTGCAAGTCATCGATAAATATGACTAAGGGATGCTCTTTTTGCGCGAATACGTGGATAAATTCTTTGAATAGTCTGTTAAAGCGGTTTTGTGCTTCTGTGGGGGCAAGTTCCGCAACGGCAGGCTGTTTGCCTATTACCAATTCTAGTTCGGGAATCACGTCAATAATTACTTGTCCGGCATCGCCTAGTGCGGCTAAAAGTTTATGTTGCCAATCTTGTAATTTTTTGTTATTTTCGGCAAGTAACTGCTGGATCAAAGATTGAAAAGCTTGAATTAAAGATGCGTAAGGTATATTCCGCTTGAATTGGTCAAATTTACCTGAAATAAAATAACCCCGCTGTCTGGTGATGGGTTTTTGAATTTCGCTAACTACGGCAGATTTGCCTATACCTGCATAACCCGACACTAGGATCAGTTCAATTTGGGAAGAGGAAGAAATTTCCTCGCAGGGATTTGCTACACGTTCAAATGCTGCCAATAGTTCGCTGACTTGTGCTTCCCGACCGTACAATTTTTGAGGAATCAACAACTGACTCAATATATCTAAGTTTCCAGGGGTAAAATCGACTATCTTGCCTGTAGTTTCTAACTGATTTAAACAAATTTCTAAATCGGCTAATAATCCGCCTGCGCTTTGATATCTATCTTCGGCATTTTTTGCCATCAATTTCATCACGATTTGTGAAATTGCTGGTGGAATTTCTGAATTAATTTGATGCGGTAAAATTGCTTGAGAAGCTATGTGACTGTAAACTATTTCTAAAGGGTCGTTGCTCATAAATGGCAATTGACCTGTCAGCATTTCATATAAAGTGATTCCGACAGAATAAAAGTCTGTGCGGTAGTCAAGAGTGCGGTTCATTCTCCCGGTTTGTTCGGGAGACATATAAGCAAAAGTACCGACGATCGAGTTAATATTATTAATTTGGGGAGTTTCTTTGGACAATCGTGAAGCAATCCCGAAATCTGTCAGTTTAATAATTCCTGTTTGGCTGTTGAGGATGATATTGCTAGTCTTAATATCTTTATGAATGATTTTTTGAAGATGCAGATATTCTAAGGTTTTTATGAGTTGAATACCAAACCTCAAACACGTGATAACTTCGAGCTTTTGTCTGGACATCAGGCGATCGAGAGATTCGCCATTAAAGTCTTCTAAAAGCAAGCCGAGACGGTTATCAAAGGTTTCTAGGCTAAGGACTTTAACTAGGCCCGGATGGTCTAAATGTTGGCGAATGCGATACTCGTGCTTGATCCTGGTAATTGCATCGAGGGTGGGATATTCAGCTTTGAGGATTTTGAGTACAGTTGTCTCCTGCTGGGTGGGGATTTTTCCTCGATAAATAATTGTTTCGATACCTTCGTGGAGAGTAGAGTGGATTTGGTATTGCGAGAGAAATTGCATGGAGTTCTGCTCAGAGTTGAAAATATATCTGATTCTAGTCCCTGTTCGCTGTTGACTGTTGGCTGTTGGCTGACGGAACGAGCATCCTCAACCGTCAAAAGTCTTGACATGGCAACTGTTATATGCTTAATTCAACTATGTACTTAGGCAAACAAAAATCAAGCTTTATTTACTCGGACAAGAATCTATTTATAGATAAAGTGATAGTATTCATGGAATCAAGCCATTTTGCTACTATTATTCTCAATTAATATCCGATCGACAGCGGACGGCAACCACACCCCTACTATTCGGCTCTCCCCACTGTCCCTACCCCTTTAGCAAGATACATTGTTAAAGAAGGAAATACACAAAAATTTACATCTATAATTTGTGTAGTGTTCCAAATCGCTCCTCACCAGCAGCGATACAGCCCTCGCCAAGACAGACAGTAGGATAGAAAAAATATGTTTGAACGCTTTACAGAACAAGCCATTAAAGCAATCATGCTAGCCCAAGAGGAAGCGCGACGCCTCGGTCACAATTTTGTAGGCACCGAGCAAATTCTTCTGGGACTCGTCGGCGAAGGCACTGGCATCGCTGCAAAAGTATTACTGGATATGGGCCTCAACTTGAAAGAGGCGCGCAATGAAATCGAAAATATCATCGGTAGAGGTTCTGGGTTCCTCCCGCCTGAAATTCCTTTTACGCCCCGCGTTAAGCGCATTTTTGAGACGGCGCTGAACGAAGCGCGGCAGTTAGGCCACAATTACATCGGCACCGAGCACATCCTGCTGGGGCTGATTCAGGACGATGAAGGGGTGGCGGCGAAGGTGCTGCAAAACTTGGGAATCGATCGCCAGAGAGTCCGCACGCAGGTAATTCGTGCCGTGGGAGAAGTCGCTGCAGTACCCGGAGGTAGGGGAGATAGCGGCGATCGCAAAACCCCGACTTTAGAAGAATTTGGCACAAACCTGACCAAGTTAGCCGCAGCCGGCAAACTCGATCCCGTGGTAGGCCGCGAAAATGAAATTGAGCGTGTAATCCAAGTGCTCGGCCGCCGCACGAAGAACAATCCAGTCTTAGTGGGCGAACCGGGAGTCGGCAAAACAGCCCTCGCCGAAGGCCTAGCCCAGCGGATTGTTAATAGAAACGTCCCGGAAATTTTAGAAGATAAACAAGTAATCAGCCTCGATATGGGTTCGCTGATTGCTGGTACAAAGTTCCGAGGCGAATTTGAGGAACGCCTGACGAAAATCATGGCAGAAATTCGTGCTGCCGGCAACATCATTCTGGTAATCGATGAAATTCACACCTTAGTCGGTGCAGGCGCAATTCAAGGCAGCATGGACGCCTCCAATATGCTCAAACCCGCCCTTGCTAGAGGCGAATTGCAGTGTGTCGGCGCCACTACCTTGGATGAATATCGCAAACACATCGAGCGCGACGCTGCCTTAGAACGCCGCTTCCAACCGATCAAAGTCGGTGAACCGAGTGTGGCTGAAACAATAGAAATATTGTACGGGTTGCGATCGGCTTACGAACAGCATCACAGACTGACAATTTCCGACGCAGCTTTAGAAGCAGCGGCCACACTGTCAGACCGGTACATTAACGATCGGTTTTTGCCAGACAAGGCGATCGACTTAATTGACGAAGCAGGTTCCCGCGTCCGTGTGATGAATTCACAAACCCCGCCCGAAGTTAAAGAGCTCAAAAAGCAACTGCCTGCAGTAACAAAAGAAAAAGATGCAGCAGTGCGCGAGCAAGACTTCGACAAAGCTGGAAAATTGCGCGATCGCGAATTAGAGATTGAAGCCGAAATCGCCGAAGCTACGATCAACAAAAGCCAACTCAAAACTTCTCCCATTGTCACCGAAGAAGACATCGCCCACATCGTGGCTAATTGGACGGGAGTACCAGTCAGCAAGCTGACAGAATCCGAATCGGAATTGCTGCTGCACATGGAAGATACTTTGCACCAGCGTTTGATCGGTCAAGAAGAAGCTGTCAGCGCAGTTTCTAGGGCTATCCGTCGCGCGCGGGTAGGCTTGAAAAATCCGAATCGCCCGATCGCCAGTTTCATCTTTTCCGGCCCCACAGGCGTCGGCAAAACCGAACTTACAAAAGCCCTGGCAACTTATTTCTTCGGTTCCGAAGAAGCCATGATTCGGTTAGATATGTCCGAATTTATGGAACGCCACACGGTTTCTAAACTCATCGGTTCGCCTCCGGGTTACGTTGGCTACGATGAAGGCGGTCAACTAACAGAAGCAGTCCGGCGTCGTCCTTACACAGTCATCTTGTTCGACGAAATCGAAAAAGCTCACCCGGATGTCTTCAACATGATGCTCCAAATCTTGGAAGACGGCCGCTTGACCGATGCCAAAGGTCGGACAGTAGACTTTAAGAATACACTGCTGATCATGACCTCCAACATTGGTTCGCGAGTGATTGAAAAAGGCGGCGGCGGTCTCGGTTTCGAGTTTGCTGAAAGTGCTGCAGACGGTCAGTACAACCGCGTTCGCAGCCTGGTAAACGAAGAACTGAAACAGTTTTTCCGTCCCGAATTTATCAACCGCTTGGATGAGATTATCGTCTTCCGCCAGTTGAACAGGGAAGAAGTCAAGCAGATTGCGGACATTATGTTGCAGCAAGTCTTCAGCCGCTTAACCGAACAGGGTATTACTTTGTCGGTGACAGACCGGTTCAAGGACTTGTTAGTTACAGAAGGCTACAATCCCAGCTACGGTGCTCGACCTTTGCGCCGCGCCATCATGCGGTTGTTGGAAGATGTACTGGCTGAGGAAATGCTGTCTGGGAAGCTGAAAGACGGCCAAAAGGCAATAGTTGATGTGGATGAAAACGGTCAGGTTAAGGTAGTGCCCGATGGTTCATCTGAGCCAAAATTGCCAGAGTTCGCATTAAGCCATTAATGCACTCTACCAACGGATAAATACTGTTGATTAAAAACCCGGTTTCTTTGAGAAACCGGGTTTTTAATTAAATAATACCCGTAAAAAAAATGCAACTTATCGACGAATCTAATCCCACGATTGTAATTGCACAACCCAATGCTGCACAAAAGCAGAAATGCGATCGCGCCGAGTTTCAAAAGTAGCAGCAATCCAGATAAACGCAATGCCAAAAGCTAAACCAATCGCCCATTTAATCAGCGGATAATCGAAAATCAGAACCACCAACTGATAAAAAACATTGATTAAAAAAATTCCCGTTCCCACAAACAAAAACGCCCGAACTCGCAGCGCCAAACCCGCTGCAATAGCCACCAAACTAAAAGCCCCCGCAACTAAACCGTGGCTTTGTTGAGTCAAAAGAGGCATCCCGCAAATCAGCGCAGTTGCGATTATTCGCAGAGTGTGGCGCAGCGGTTTTTCTGCTGGTAATTTGAGAGTGCGATCGAATTGAGTAATGTAAAGTAAAGAAAGTCCTAAAGGAGTAACATAAAACTCTGGCTGAGTCAATCCTATTTGCCAGAACCACCGCAGCATTATCCAGTCAATTATTGCCACACTCACATAGGTAAAACGGACTTCCTCCTTTTCCCAAGCCAGGAAAAAATACAAAGTAGCAGCTATCAGTAAGCTAATCGGATAAAACTTAGCCGGACTTTCTAAAATAGTAACTATTGGAATCAGCGAAGCAATTACCTGCCAAGGTTTTTTTGACCAACCCCAGTTGTCCCAAGGCAAAATGTAAATGAAATAAGCTAATAGAGAAGCGAGGGCAACTTTCCAAGGCCCCAGCGGCCCGGAAATATACTTAACTAAAGGCGTATTGATCCAATAAAGCCGGATGCCAAAGGCTTCTAGCCAGCCCAAGTAAATCCAAATTTCTCCCCATTGGCGATCGAGATTATTTCGCCCTTGCAAGAAAGCGTATTGAACTAATAAAGCACCAGTGACTAATCCTAAACTGAGGCCGGACTTAATATCATCGGCAGAAGCCCAAATCAGCAGCAAACTGCTCAAAACCCAGTGCAGGTGAGCAAATATTTTTAACTCTGCATTAGTTAAATGTAAATAATTGCTGAGCCAAGGAGATAAAATGCGATAGATATATGTTAATGTTGTGCCGAGAGTTGCCAGGACAATTAAGCCGTCGCCAAAAGCTCCTCCTGCTGCTTGAAAAAGTTGATATAGTAGCGATTCGTAAGCAGCAACGGAAACGCCAATTAATCCTAAATAAACCAAAGGTTTGAATTCTGGCTCCCGCCTACCAATGCCGATCGCAATTAAAGACGCACCCAACACAGTTAAACCAGTCCAATTTGCAAAAGTGTGCGATCGGAAAGTTAAACCCAATACGCCGTAAACCAAAGGTATAAAATGAATGCTAGGTAAAATTGTTGAATCGGGGTGTCGGCGCCGCCACCAATCCCCCAACAATTGCGTAAACAATCCGAGAGCAATATTAGCAACTGCCAGATTAATAGTATTTTGTTCTACCAAACTCAAACCCACTGCTGTCAACAACTCCAAACTCCAAGCCAAAGCATAAATTGCCAGAGGGGAAAGTTGGCGTAAACTTCGGAAAATAATCGCAGCCATTATCACCAAAATAGCAGCCAAAACTTCAGTAGAGGGCGGAAAACTAAAGCTACTGGCTGCGTAGAGTTCAAAGGAATAAAAAGTAATAGTTGTCAACAGTAAGCCTGCAAGTAAGATTGCCCACCCATCTAAAGCTCGATCGTAAATTTGAGCTAATTGAGAAGACTCAGGTAAACGGCTGGAAAAACGAACAATCATGCTGCGAAGTAACCACAGACACAAAAGAGCGATCGCCCCGGCAATTCCCCAATCCCAACCCGACACAAAACCTAATTGATCGATCGCCGCAGCTACGAAAGTCAAGCCAAATCCCACTCCAATTGCAGCCGCTGGTATCTCGACTAAATAGTAAGTATTGACGAACATTAATCCGGCGGCCAAACCCAAACCAATTAACCGATATCCCGGAAAAATAAAAATTAGAATTTGTGCAAATATTAGGGCGATCGTACTAAAGGTACTGGCAACTTTTTTGTGAGGAACCTCAGTATATTTAGCAACAGCAGTCAAAGCCAAAGGAGTCGCCAGCCAGAGCAACCTCCACTGAGGGCGATCAGTGGCAGTACCCGCAATCACATAATTTTGCAACAAGACAAAGCTAAATCCTGCTAATACTAAGCCCAGATACCAGGAACTTTGGAACCATGCAGGATGGCAGCGTAAAAAGGCAGAGTTTTCTTGGGAATTTGCCGCTTTCATCCAGACAAAAAATACCCATTCACTAGCCATAAACATCAATAATATTGCTGACCAAATATTTGGTGTCAGACTTGGGAAAAATAGGTCAATTGCCGAAGCGATCGCCCCTAAACCCATAATGTGAGTTATGGGAACCAAAATTTCCGGATTTCCCTGTTGTTCAGCCGCCGAAGCCTGCCTCGAAACTCGCCGGGAATTATCGGGAATTACGTATTTCCAAGTGATCCAAGCTAAAATTAAAGTAGAGACTAATAAATTGAGCGATCGCCAAAACGGATTGACAAAACTAATAACAGTTAAAACACTACCCAAAACGAGAGCAAGGTTTTCGCCAAAATAGGCTAGTTGAAACTTTCGCTTGCGGTAGAGCCACTCGGCTGCTGTTAGCATTAACATTAAATAAGGCAACAGCAGAACACCCCAAAAAGCCCAAGGAGTTTCCTGAGAGTTTGTAAGCTGAGTTAAAAATGCCACAACTTGTGTCTTAATCCCTAAAGGAAGCACTCGCCAAAACAGCCAAATACTCTGAAGTCCCACCGCCTCCAGCATTACCAAATCAAACTCTTGCCAAAACCGCACTAAACGGTTATAAAAAAACCAAACAGCCAATCCGCTAACTGCGATCGCCTGTAGCGGAATGTCGCGAAAACAAACCAGGTATCCCAAACCCAACAAACCCATTCCCGCTAATTGCCAGTGAAAAAAGTTGCTGGGATTTGGCGGGTCGGATATATTGTTTTCAATAGTCCCAGATGGCCGGGGTTGCTGCCAATCTAGCCATGCTAAAAGCACGCCACAAATCGCCAAAGCTAAACCCATTTCAGCGATATTTACATCCTTGACAAATATCGCTCGACCCAGTAAAATTCCTAATGAATAAGCTACTAAAGTCGCTTTTTTGTAAGTCAAAAAATCTTTGCTCAAACTGAAAGCAGCGGGGAATGTTTCAGTATTTCCCCCAAGTTGGATAGATTGCAATCGTTGTTGCTGAACTTGATAAACTGTAATAGCAGCAGTTCCCACTGTACCCACATAAACCGCAGTAAGGGCAAAGCCGGCCAATGCCCACCAAGAGTGCAAATAACTCAATCCCAAGTGATTTAGGGCGATCGATCGAGTGATGTTTTTTCCTGAACAGCTTTGATATTGATATTTGATAATCCGGGCAGTTATCCAAGTCAAAATAAGTGCCGCTGCGATTGCTACCGCCCAATCCCAAGGATACCGCCACAATCCAAAAGTATCCATCGCCCAAAAATTGATCGGCACTAGCAACAGCGTCACTTCTTGCAAAGTTTGAGCAGTCAAGTGCAAATTCTGCTGTCTGTTAGCCCAACTGCTAATTGCCCAAAAGGTTAAAGTATAAGCTAATAAAACTCCATATTGTCCGGCGGCAGGAAATCTTTCCCACTGACTGGCAGCTAAGACTCCAGAGGAGACAACTACCATGAACACTCCTAAAAACAACAGCCACACCACGCTAATTTCTGCCATTAGCGAGTGCAAAATTTGAGCGATAAAATTAGGGGCTTGAGTAGTTTCTGTGGGTCTAGCAACGCTTTCTCTGCTGCTAGGTACTGCTTTTTGCGTTGATAAGGCAGGTACTTTTGGCTCGGCAATAGGATCTCGCGGGTTTTCAATTTCAGAAAAATCTACAGCGGGCTCTCTGATTGGGCAGACTAAATACTGTCGGCACAATTCCTCAACCTCAGCGGGCGAAAGTAAACCTAGCCGCAGCCACGCATCTAAACCTGTCAACAACTCAGGATGCGACGCTAAGATGCTCAATTCAATTTTGCTCGATCGATCTTTGGGAGACGACATTGGCTTAAACTTGTACTAAGTACCTTCAAGCTATAGCCTAGATTAATGTCGAGCCAACATGGCAACATTCCGCCATCGAAATTGGCACAATAAGTATTTATGACTAAAGGGCTGTCGCAGCCAGTGTCAATCGATTTTAGATTTTAGATTTTAGATTTTAGATTGACTTGCGCGAGATAAAGGCGGGGGCTTGAGGATTTTAGATTTTAGATTTTGGATTGATTCCACGGATAAATCACGTGGCGGGTACCATCAAGAAATTCTTGGTCAACCGGTGAAAAAATCCCGCTGATGGGCCTAAACCAGCGTACATCAGCGGTAAAAAACTCCTAATTAGGACACAGCAGCGGTGTCGTTACCGATCGACATATTTCAATAAACTGTCCACACTAGCATTGTGGTCTATGAAAGAAAACAAATGTTTGAAGAGGAGTTTTCCATCTGCATCCAAAACAAACTGAGCAGGCAAAGGAGCACCTAAAGCCTGACCGACTTGATAAGCCCGAAAAACTTGACAGCCTGGATCAGAAAGCAGAGGCATTTTCAAGCCTAAATCTCTAACCACAATTTGGCTTTGGCGATCGTCGGTACTGGCAACCATCAATAATTCTATATTGCGATCGGCAAATTTTTCCCAGTTTTCATTCAAAGCTTTAATGTGAGGAAAACAGAAAGGGCAATATTGCTTTTCTGTAAAAATCCGCGTAAAAGCCAGAATTACAGGCTTATCGCCCCGATAATTCGACAGCCGCACCAATTTGCCATTATTAATATCCGGCAATTCAAAATCTGGCGTCCTCTGTCCCAGCTTCAGAACATTACTCGCCGGAACAGGCAATAAATTTTGGAAAAACCGCTCATTTAACAAGCCGCTAAAATTAGTAGAAGTCAGCATATTTCCTAATTTGGTAATTGCTAATTGCTAATTGGTAATTAAAAATCCGCTTAAATAAATGCCTCTGCGGGTACGGACACGGCAGCGCCGTGTCCCTACACATATAATCTGCTTAAACCGCAGCAAAGAATACCTTAGACTTGACAGGATCGGGAGTCATGGTCTTGTCACCGGGCTGCCAGCCGGCGGGACAAACTTCATCGGGGTGAGACTGGACGTGTTGGATAGCTTGCAGAGTTCGGAGAGTTTCGTCCACGTTGCGGCCGAAGGCAAGATTGTTGATAGTAGAGTGTTGGATGATGCCTTCTTTGTCGATGATGAACAGACCTCGAAGGGCAATACCTGCTTCTGGGTCGAGGACGTTGTAGGCCGAACTAATTGTTTTTTTGAGGTCAGCAACTAAGGGATAGTTGAGGTCGCCAACACCGCCAGATTTGCGGTCTGTTTGTATCCAAGCGAGGTGAGAGAATTCACTGTCAACGGATACGCCGAGGATTTCGGTATCGATTTTCTTGAAGTCCTCGAAGCGATCGCTAAATGCTGTAATCTCAGTCGGGCACACAAAGGTGAAGTCCAAGGGGTAGAAGAACAGGACTACATACTTTTTGCCTTTATAGTCGGACAGTTTAACTGTCTTGAATTCCTGATCCACTACGGCTGTTGCTGCGAAATCGGGTGCAGCTTGACCAACCCGGAGGCATTCACTGGTCATAGATTTTGTTTCCTTTTTTACGAACTGTTACAAATATATCATACTCATAACGACTACAAGTATCTTCTAGAGAAACCAAAAAAAAACGCTCTCAAATTTGAGAGCGCAATTTTTTGGATTAAATAATGGCTCAGGCGGGATTTGAACCTGCGACCTTGGGCTTATGAGTCCCCTGCGCTAACCACTGCGCCACTGAGCCAAATCTACTTCACGATTTACTATCGTAGCACGGTAGGGCTAGCTATGTTCTCTTTTCAAGCAACACAATTTCTAATGAATTCCAGTAAAAGTTATGAGTTTTGCTAATCATTCAAAACCCATAACTTCCGACCAGTAGTTACCGAGAAGCGCTGGAGGCATCGTCGGGCAGTAAAGCCATTGGGTTGATAGCACCCTGTCCGGCGGGATGAATTTCAAAGTGCAAGTGCGGCCCGGTACTGAAGCCAGTGCTGCCCATTTCTGAAATCTGTTCCCCTTGAGCGACTCTCTGACCCTTTTGCACCAAAATTCGGCTGTTGTGGGCATAGACAGTCTCAGTGCCGTCAGGATGGGTAATTTCCACCAGATACCCGTAGCCGCCGTCGTTCCACTGAGCATAGGTAACCACCCCGTCTGATGCTGCCACAATTGGCGTGCCGATCGGCCCTGCAATATCAATTCCTTTGTGCATCCGTCCCCAACGCCAGCCGTAGCCAGAAGTCAGAACGCCCTTAGACGGCCAAATAAACTGGTTAGCCGACTGTTGTTTGCCGTTAGGCAGATAAGTATCAGGGCTCGAAAGCGGAGGCAGTTCTGGAGAAACCATGCGTCCCAAAGACGGGTTGCTTAGGGGATCGTAACCGTCGGCTCCCAAAGGAGCAGTTGCTACCACAGGCCGCTGCCCAGCAGAGTTCGGCGTCAGGTTGATCGGTTGCAGTTCCGCTGCGCGAGCGGGGTCTAAACGCTCTTGCTGCTGCTTCTGAACCTGCTCAGACCAGGCTCTCGATGGCGGTCTGCTGATTTCATTTTGCACCGCCTCAGTATAGTCAGGGGTGTAAAGATAGGGATTGGCACTTGGCATATCCTCAGACGGGTTGACCGAGGACCCGTCATTTGGAGCCAAGGACACCGCATTGGCGCCGATCGAATTGCGCGAGGCACGATATTCCTCTCGCAGCCTGACAACTTCTGCCCTCAAGCGTTCGGAATAAGGGTTGAGAGCTTCTGCGGTAGGGAGAGGCTCCGATTTCGACTCTGGTACAGCACTAGTTGGCTCCGCATTTGAGCCCTGGGCGCTAGTATTTGCCACGAAGCTGATCGGCTGCGGGTATTCTCCCGTAGCGATGGCGGTAGCAGTTGCACTGGCTGGCGAGGGCAGGGCACTGGTGTCAACTGCACCTGTAAATGTTGGTTCGCCTTGAAGATCCAGCTTCCGTGGATCGCTAATGGTTTGGGAAACTTGAGTCAGCGGAATGCTGTTAATTTGGGGAACCATCGGCGCTGAAATATTGTTCAGACCTTCCAGGTTCTCCAGCGGAGAGACAACAGGCACTTTGGGCGCGGGTGATGCAACGCCAGCACCGGCTATTTCCGAGGTAGACGAGCTGGGGTTCAAAGATGCGGGAACCGAACTCGCCGCCCAGACAGATGTAGAGTTGGAGGCAGAATAAGAGGCTGCCGCCTGCACCCCTGGATTTTTAAACCCAACTTGGGGAATTTTCAGCCGTTGATTGACATTCAGCAAGTTGGGGTTGCCGAGCTTGTTGACGGAGATCAGATCTGTGGGCGATACGCCGTGACCTTTGGCGATCGCATCTAGCGTATCTCCCGGACGCACGCTGTAGAGAACCTCAGCCGGCGCGGCGGTACTTCCCGCAGGGGGGACTAGCACAGTGGGTGTTGCCAAAGACTGTTCAATTGACTCTAATGCTTGATCGGGCGATGCTACTTGACCTCCCCCGGAATTGGGAATTACAGGTGTGGCATCGAGGTCAGGAATAGTGGTCCCAGTTGCATATCCGGGGGAGGTCAGCGTCGGTGCTGACTCCGGCAAAAATGCCGCAGGTGTAGATAAATTTGCTCCCCCCTCCGACCCGAACATAGTTCGACCCGATTCTGTGGTGCGGTTTTCCTGTTTTTTCAAACTGTCGATCGCCCCGTCTGCATTCGGGATCTCGATCGAACTTTGTTCCGGTACCGTCGTGACCAGCGGGGTCGCTGCGGTTGATGGCAGCGCTGTCATGGCTGCACTATCCAATGGCTCGGAGCCAGTCAGATTTAACTCTTGTTCGGGATTGACCGTCGCTGCGCGATCTAGCGAAGCCGATGTGCTATAGCCGGCGTTCTGTTGTGGTGTGGCTTCCGTCGCAGTCGGAATTCTGAGCTGTTGGCCAACTTGGAGTATGGTATCGGGTTGGATGTCGTTGGCAGTTGCTAGTGCCAACGGTTCAACTTCATAATCCCGAGAAAGCTCCCAAAGGCTTTGCCCCTCCTGCACCTTAACCGTCGCGGGTTCATAAGGTGATCCGGGCTGTTCGGCCCTGGAACCGTCAACTTGTGCCGACGTAGCGGGCCCGTTGGCCGATACTGGCTGTACTTCAGCGGTGGATTCTGATGTCGGTGCGAGTTCAGACGCGCGAGCGCTGTCTCCATTTCTCGGTAGCAGGATGCCAGAAGCACCTACCGATATTGCCAGCCCGATCGTGGCGAGAGAGCGAACTCTGCCTGTGCTGAGCGTTGTCTGTTTGGATGGTTCCGCAGAACCGTCTCTGTCGATTTCACTAGCCTGAACAGGCTTAATTTGGGGATATGTTCGTTTCAAAAAAACGACCTCCTACTGAGAAGCGCTAACTGTCCTTGGAAACACTCAAGGGGATCGCATGACGCTGAGTTTAAATCAACAAGCAAAAATATTCTGATTGTTGACAGCTATCATGCTTAGGCCAGATTACCTTGCTTTTTTAATTTAGACAAGCTCAAACCGTCAGAAATTTTAAAATTCTCGGTCAAACCTGCTGCAATTAACCCCACAAGCCTTACACCGTAATAGCTGGAACGAATACATAAAATCTTCGTTCCGGTAAGGCTCTGAACTCTCACCTATTATCAAACTTTAGGCTAATTTCCGGACAACCTACAACCGTATATTTACTAGATATAGTGTTCAGACCCAAGCTGGTACTCGCTCACGCCCTAAATCCCTAAAATCCTCTGTTTTTGTTGCTGAATCATCTTGGGAGTAATTTTGTGTTGCTGATAACAATCTGTTTTTGACTGAATAAAATATATTAATGTCGGCTATCTAGATTTTCACCCCTTTGATACAAATTTCTTATATTTAAATGCAGCTTTGCCAGCCTCCGGCAGCTATTAAATATCTATATATTTATGTGTTGATAATGATTTATCCCAGCTCCCCCAACTGTCGTTTAGCCTCAAATAAACCCACAGCCGCGCTGACGGAGAGGTTCAAACTCCTGACTCCAGGCTGGCTCATCGGAATAAAAACTGTGGCGTCGCAGGCATCCAAGACGAATTGGGGAATGCCTACAGTTTCCGAGCCAAACATTAGCCAGTCGCTGGGCTGAAATTGGAATTGCGCGTAATTGCATCGCCCGCCAGTGCTGAATCCGATCGCTCGTCCCCCGCGCTGGTCCCGATAGGCCCCAAAAGCCGCTAAGTCTTCGTGGCACTGGAGATTGACGTAGGGCCAGTAATCTAAGCCGGCCCGTTTCAGGTAGCGATCGCTAATTTCAAACCCCAGCGGGCCAACTAAATGCAGTTCCGTGCCTGTGGCAGCGCAAGTGCGGGCGATATTGCCAGTATTCGGGGGGATTTGCGGGTGAATCAAGACAAGTTGGGGCATGAAGCTAATTAAAAGCGAAAAATACAGCTCTTGGGAAATTTATAAAACTACCCACAGGTAGATATACCTTATAGCTTTTATTTATAACCTTTGTCGAACTCCATTGATTAAATATTCTGATTTGTTTTAAGGGTGGCGATCTGCAACTTTGGACAATCAAGCATCCAGGATATAAGCCCCCGGATTCATCCGTCCAGAAATAAAAAACCTGTATCCGATAAAGGAGTCCCCGAATTTATCCGTGGGGTCAATCTAAAATCTAAAATCTAAAATCGATTGACCGGGAGGTTCGGGCTATTTCTATTGGCTGAGTACGCATAGCCAGGGGGCTAGTGAAAGCCCCCGTTATAATAACGGCGGGTACTTCAGGCAACTAACTGGGCGCACAAGTTGTCTTCTAGCTCCCATTCTTGGTGAGCCATGCCCTGAATCCCTTGCAGAATAATACTGCGGGTGTCCGAACCGCCCTCGTGTAGCTTCAACCACTGCTGGGCCGTGTTGCCTTCCCGGAGAATCTTTTTGAGTGGCGAGAGAAAGCAACTAAAGCCGCGTTTTTTGGCTATAGGCCACACTTCGCGGTAAATTTCCTCAATCCAATCTCGTGCCAGAATAGTTCTGCCGTCTTGCCAGTGGGTGAGTTCGGCATCCAAACTTTGCCGGGATGCAGCAATTTCGTTGGCGTCTGTGAGGGCAACTAAGTCTTCGTTGCGGGTGGCCGCAGGCAAGGTGCTGAGATCTAAAGGGTCTAAGCTGGGGTCTTCCATCATCTGCCAGATGCGAGCTTCTAGTAAGGCAGTAATGGCCAACAAAGCCAGAGGATTGACTTCGAGGTCGCAAATTCTCAGTTCGAGGCGATTGAGACAGTAGGGGCGACGATCGCCATTTGGTCGCACTGCAGACCACAAATGGCGGACGTTTTGCATAGTACCGAGTTCTAGCTGTTCTTCAGTCCACTGAATGTAATGCTTGTGACTTTCAAACAGGGGAACGATGGCGGGAGTTTTGGGAAACAAACCCCACCGAGTCGAATGATAGCCCGTCACTTCGCCGTCTAGGAAGGGGGAAGAGGCGCTCAAGGCAAGGTATAGCGGTGCTTCGACGCGGGCGAGGCGGATGGCGCGCATCAGCATTTCTGGTTGGGAGATGCCGATGTTGATGTGAATGCTGGCGGTGACGACTTTGGTGCCGTAGGTTTGCTCGATGTAGGTGTGGTAGGGGTTGTTGGGATCGGATCGGTAAAATCGATCGCTTCCTCCAAGAGACAAGGTACTTCCCGGCAGCAAGGTATAGTCGCCCAATTGTTTTAAATACTCGCGCAGCCGAACTCGTGGCTTGACTAAGGCACACAACAGGCGATCGTAGCTGCACAGCGGGGCGGTCGTGTACTCCACATTGCGGCTATCAGGCTCCCGGACAAATCCCTCTAGATCAGCAACTATGCGATCGGATAGACCGACAACCTCACCTTCGGGAGTGCCGGTATACATTTCTACTTCAAAGCCTTTTGATAGCAGCACGTTTGTTCCTCAGCTAAGTTGAGTGCTAGTTTCTAGTATCCCAAAAATTGACCTGTTCATACTATCTTCCACGGGACAGAGTAGAACTTTTTCGCCACGGGCACTGAAACCGGATTTTTCGGCGCCGGCTAGTTTGAGCGTTTGTGTGTTAGTTGCGAGCCCGCCACGACAAATACTCCCCTCGCAAAGAGTTTCCGAGGCGGTTTTAGACTCAGAAAGGCTGTTTGTTCGATCGCGGGCGTGTTTCATTAGGAATTCGTGACGATCGAACTTATGGTGAATAGAACCCACTCCTGCCTCAGTTCGTCATCTGCTTTCAGCCTTGAGGGGGATAGCCGCAGATATATCTTGGGTGCGATGCTAAAAGATCACTCTGCAATAGTTTTGAGCTATTATTAACCCCTAAAAATCCCTGTGAAAGAGCAAGAAAGAACCCCTCCCAATTTTTGGAATATGCTCAGCAATTTAGCCTTAGTCCGGTTTTTGCTTTTATTTGCTTCTGGTTGGGCTGGACTGCAACTTTTAGCTTACTTTGAAACTGCAGTCGCGGTTTTCACCATTGCTGCACTCGTGGCTTTTTTGCTCAACTATCCGGTGCGAACTCTCCAGAAATTTTTACCGCGAAGTTTAGCTGTCGCCTTCGTTGTCTTGCTCACCATTTTAGTTTTTGGCGGTCTCACCGTCACCGTAGGCGTCACTCTTTTATCTCAAGGGCAGCAATTAATTGACAGCATGACTGAATTTGTGAATGCTCTAGCGCCTCTGTCCGAGCGCATCGAAGCATTCCTGCAGGCGAGAAACCTGCAAGTTAACCTGCGAGTTATTGAGGAACAACTGCGAAATCAAGCTTTGGCTGGAGTTGTATCGAGTATTGCTTTTTTACAAGTATTTTTAACCAACTTATTGAATTTAATATTAATTATGGTAGTGGCTTCTTTCATGTTACTTGATGGAGAGAGGCTGTGGCTGTTAGTTCTCAAGTTTATACCTCGACACCTGCATAGGCGTTTAAGTGTAACAATAGAAAAAAACTTTTTAGGATTTTTTCAGGCACAAATCCTGTTAATGTTATTTTTGACAACAGCAAGTTTTTTGATTTTTCTGCTGTTAGATGTGAAATTTCCCTTAATTTTAGCCTTTATTATCGGATTGTTTGATTTAGTTCCAGGAATCGGAGCGACGCTGGGGATTAGCTTAGTTTGTTTTATTGTATTGTCTCAAAATGTATGGCTAGCTTTAAAAGTATTGGCAGCTTGCATTGTTTTGCAGCAAGTTCAAGACAACTTTATTCATCCGAGACTCATGCAAAATTCTCTTAACCTCAATCCGGTAGTGGTATTTTTTGCACTGTTAGTTGGGGCAAGATCAGCAGGACTTTTAGGTATATTTCTGGCGATTCCGCTAGCGGGAGTGATAGTTAGCTGGTTTGACATTGAAGAAATGCAAGCGGAAAGTTAATTGATACAGCCCTCCTATTTTATATAAAATCAGGCTGAAAAATTCAGTTTTCACTTGCCGACTAGAATTCCCATGCTTCAAAAACTCTCCTGGGCCCAAAGCGCAACTAAAAGTAAAGAGAAAAAAGCAACTTATGGTAAACCTTACTGGGTCAAGTTAATGAATAAATTGCAAGTCAGTAGGAAATCTTTCTTCTTCTGGTTCTGGATCATAAATGTAATCGCAGTCAAAACGCAGAGCTTGAGAGTGGCGACTGATAGAAAATCCGCAATTACTCACCATTTCTGTAGTAAAAGTTGCCATGACTAACTCAATTAGCCTTCTGTAGGAAATGTTAGGTAGTTGAACGTAATAGGTGCGCCTGGCAAAAAAGATTCTCTCATCTTTCGGGAGAATTATGCCATTAATTCTGTGTGCGTGTTGAATCGGCTTGATGTAGGTTTCAATAAACTGCGACTGATTTTTTTGCAGTCTCGCTAATCTTTCGTGTTGCAACCAGCTCATTTGAAACACAATTTTAATAAATTCAAAGCCCAAAATGTAGTTAAAAACATTATTACGTTCTTCTGTACTCAAGACGAAGCGGAGTGCTGATTCTAAATATTGGTCAGTTTCTCGGAGCGATTGTTGAGCTGAGTGGATATAAAATTGTTTGATGTAGCTTCTTAAATCTGATTCGTTTAATTGTTTTTTGACCCGAAATCTGATTAAATACTCTTTGACTCGGTGTAGAGTATCTACATCTTCAAACATTTTTGAGACTAAACCGTCGGCTGTATAATTATCTAAAAATTCTGCTTGCAAGTCGGGAGTAGATGCACACAATATGTAGCAGAGGGACAAGACATAGCGCCGTTGGTTCCAAGGCAAGCTTTGGGCCCATTCTTTAACTTCTACAGGGAGTTTTTGGAGCACGGTATCTGTGTGGGGGAGTTGAGCAAGGTCGGCATATTTATGTTTTTGTTTAATCATTGCCGGAAACCTTATATTAGTAAGTATACAGAGTCGTAGATCGCAGATGATGGGAGAGGGGAACTGCGAGGGAGGGCTGCTAGTTATTCTGTCTTATTTTCTTGCCATCTATCTAAATATACATTCTGGAGGGAACATAAGCCGTGATCTGTCTCACACTTTAGCGAGTTTTAAATCACAAATGCTAGCTCTTTGCATCACTTTTTGCGACTATGAGTGTCACTCATAAAACTTATTCACGTCACCGGATCAACAGTGGGTCTCGTTGAGGATTAAGTCGGGTGATTCATAAGTTTTTGTTAGTAATGATTACTGAGATCAATCATGAACTTGACTACAAGTATTTTCCCGGAAAATCAGTGCCAAGACTTAACTTTTTGCGATCGCCTCGTGCAACAAGTGCGACAGTGGCTTGATAGCATTGCCGTGGGAGAGCCGCAAGTAACTCAGTGGTGTGCCAACTTATACCCGCACGGTGTCCTTTTGAGAGAGATATTCCGTTATAGGGACACCATATTTTCCACATACCGCCTATGTGCAAGCTTAATCCTGTGTATGAGGAATTAGTGCGGTTGCGTTTTCTATCGCCCTCGTTTTTTCCTAACCTATACGGGGAAGATGTAACGCCGTAGCTAATTGAGGGGTGTCATACCTCGATCGCCCATTGATATCAATTATTTATGGGGTCTGTCGCTCTGGTAGTTGCGAGAGCCATAATTTAAGCCATAATTGTTGATAATATCAATGGATGCCTGTCGATAGGAGTGGGTATTCATCGTGGCGCTTAAGCCAAAAATAACATCAAACGGTAGCAGCAAAAACAATAAATATAAAAATAATTTAATAATCTACATGGGCTCAGGGAAGTGAATATGTTTAACGCAACTGAACTGCTGATTAAGGCTTTTGTCAATCGCCTGATTGAAGGCTACCGCCACACTTATGGCGGGTTTAAATCTGACTATGGCGAAATTATTGCTTGGGTGGCGAGTATGGCTTTAGAAAATATTGCTAATAGCGATGCTCTTTACCATAATGTCGAACACACTATTTTAGTGACCTTGGTGGGACAAGCAATTCTGGGTGGGAAGCACATCCGCGAAGGGGGTGTTTCCTGCGAAGATTGGCTGCACTTCCACATTGCTTTGCTATGTCACGATATCGGGTATGTTAAAGGTGTTTGCCGACAAGATAGAAGAGATTTGGGACTGTATGCGACGGGAATAGGCGACCTGAAATTAACGCTGCCTCCGGGGGCGACGGATGCTAGTTTGATGCCTTATCATGTCGATCGCGGAAAAATGTTTATTGACGAGCGTTTTGGCGGTCACAAACTGATTGATGCTGAGCTGGTTAAGCATAATATTGAGCTGACTCGTTTCCCAGTTCCTGCAAATGAAGATTATCAAGATACTGTAAATTATCCTGGTTTAGTTCGGGCTGCTGATTTAATTGGTCAGTTGAGTGATCCGCGATATTTGCAAAAGATTGCGGCGCTGTTTTACGAGTTTGAGGAAATTGGGCAAAATCGGGTTTTGGGCTATCAAAATCCGGGGGAGTTGCGGGATGGTTATCCGAAGTTTTATTGGAATGTGGTTTATCGGTATGTGAAGGATGCGATCGGCTATTTGGAACTGACGCAGCAGGGAAAACAAGTTGTTGCTAATTTGAGCGCGAATGTTTTTCGGGTGGAGCATTCTCAGGTTCCAAAGTCTGCGGTGGCTGTAGTTAGCTAGGGTTGGGGTAGATGTAGGGCGATCGTTCTTTTCAAATGATTCGCGGTCAAGGTTACTTTAAGTTAAAACCTGTAATTGCTCTGGGGGGGTGACAAAGAGGCCTAGGAGATAGACCGAATCAGGGTTGCAGCCCGCATACCTTGTTGATAAAAGCGAC
>NZ_JAUBOS010000121.1:0-6037 GCF_036700365.1 Microcoleus sp. w2-18bC1 | reverse complement strand
TTATATTTAACTCGGCTTGAAGATATCGATCGCTCTTATTCTTGATGTGCGATCGATTATTCAGCAAGCCCTAATTAAATTTAATATAGCTCGATCGCCAAAATTTCCGCAAAGCAGATCAAAAAGTTATTACCTTAAAAAGTCCAAGTATAATCTATAGAAATTATAAAGAATCCGTCGTGAAAGCAGTGGCACTCCAGTCCCCCCTAGAAAAGGACAGGGCCGTTGGATTGTGGTGAAACCCCCCTGCACTCTACTTCCGGCCTCATAGCCCTCCCTGCGGTTAAAACCCAATCAAATATTAATAGGCAGTAGTCTTCAAATGACCGAAAGCACTCAGGATACAAGCCCCCGGATTCCTCCGTGGAATCAATGCTTCAATCTAAAATCTATAGCGTTTCTCAGTCAAATGAGGTACATTTTTAGAGCTAAAAGCCTTAATGGATAAGGATTGGTTGTACCTGATCAGCTAAGGAAACGCTATAAAATCTAAAATCTAAAATCGATTGACTCTACCTACATTCCGACAGGGGTTTTAACCCCTGTCGGAATGTAGCTTCCCGAAAAGGAAACAGCGTTATTTGAGATTAGTCGTCTGTCGCTCTTTCGGCTGCTCGTTGAGTTCAGTCAATATCTCCATTCACTTTCTAGCAAATATTGTCTGAGGCATCTTGAGCCTTCTATCTTGCATCTCGTGCTGCATCATTGATATTTTCTTGGCCGCCGGCGGTATTATATCTCAGAGACTCAGTACCTTCTGATACTCTTTCTTTTGCTCCCTCGGTGGCTTCTTTAACAATATCTTTTGCTCCCTTCAAGCCTTCGCGAGTGTTTTCTTTAAGATTAGCAAAGCCTTGTTTGGTTTTGTCGCCAAAGTCATCAGCTTTGCGCTGGGCGGTGCGAGCATCGTCCTTGACCTTTTGGCCGATTTGGTCTAGTTTTTCAGGCGCATCATCCGCTACCCGCCGCACATTTTCACCTACATTGTTGCTAGATTTCGTGTCAATGCGGTGCTGCGCTTGCTCTTTGAGAAGCTGAGCTTTTGCTTCTGTTGTTGTCACCTTTTTGTTTCTAGGATCGACATCGCTGTAATCGTTCATGCCGCCTTTGAATTCCGACGTTACAGCCCCGGTCGGCACTTCTTCTCTAATTTGGTCGGCAGTTTTTCCTTTTCCTGTCATCACATCAGTTTTTCCTGCCATAATATCAGGGGCGCTGCTGCAAGCCGTACTCACAAATACTAAAATGCCAGCCAGAAAAACTGTTAAAATTTGTACAGCTCGAATTTTTTTCAGAAATGCAGTTAGTCTCTTCATAAAAATGCTCCTTTCTATTGTGAGATGTTCAAATGCCTTGTGGCTTTGTCGATGTCTAGCCTTACCAAATTAGGTACTTAAACACTTTTTTAAGTATAGGAATAGAAACCGGAGTTTTTCATCTATCCCAAGTTACATTCCTTAAGTTATAGTAGAAGGAAGAAGGAAGAAGGAAGAAATAAGAAGGCTCTTCGGCTTGGAGATCGGATAGAAATCAGCAATCAGGAAGAAGGAATGAATAATCCTCAATCTTCTACCAATTATTAAAAGTCGCAGCACCCTGCCCCGGACAAGGCAATGCCGTTTCCCTACATAGCTGTTTTGATCTCCAGACGCGCACTATGTTGAAATGTTGTGCGTGTTCGTCCCAAAAAAAACCTTCTAGTCAGGAACTAGAAGGAATGTGGTGTATTATCTCAAGTACAACAAGGTCTTTAATCGCAATTGTGATGGCACATCCCGATCGCACACATCTGTCTAATGGCTGAAAGTATCTGTACAGTTGCTAAGGATTTTGAATCGCTGTTTTTAGACTTTTGCAGAATTCGCCGATCGCCTCTAAGCCCTGTTCTGGAGTACCTTCTGCCAAGCGTTTGACAAAAGCACTGCCAACAATCGCAGCATCTGCACCCCATTCTTTCACTTGACGAGCGTGTTCGGGTTTCGATATACCAAACCCGACGCCGATGGGTTTGTCGGTGACGGCGCGAAGTTCTTGCAGCAACTCTTTTGCTCTCGTTTCTAAGCCTTCGCGTACTCCCGTCACCCCCGTCACGCTGACTAAGTAAATAAATCCTTGAGACTGACGAGCGATCGCCTCTATACGACTTTTGGGACTGGTGGGAGCAACTAATAATGTTAGTTCAATCCCTAACTTGTTGGCAGGTTGGATGAGACTGTCGGCTTCTTCTAAGGGCAAGTCTGGTACAACCAATCCCTGAACTCCAGCACTTTTGATTTGCTGCAAGAAGGTTTCTATACCTCGGTACAAAATCGGGTTGTAGTATGTGAAGAGAATGATGGGCGATCGCAAATTTGGACTAACTTTCGCTACCATTTCCAGCACCGCATCTAACCGCGTTCCCCGCTGTAGAGCCCTTGTAGCAGCGGCTTGAATCACCGGCCCGTCAGCTAGCGGGTCAGAATAGGGAACACCAAGCTCGATCGCGTCTGCACCGTTATCATCCAAAATTTGCAGTGCTTTAGCCGTTGTCTCCAAGTCTGGGTCGCCAGCAGTAATAAAAGGAATCAATGCACATTGGTGGTTCTTGCGTAACGTTTCAAAACAATTAGAAATAGTCATTAGTTATTAGTCATCAGTCATTGGTTGTTGGCAGTTGGTTGTTGGCAGTTGGTTGTTGGCAGTTGGTTGTTGGCAGTTGGCAGTTGGTTGTTGGCAGTTGGTATTAGCTAATAACAACTAATATCATGTCCGATGAATTAACCATAATAGCCCGGTGGGGGCGGGTTTTTGAGATTGTCAATTATGGGCGGTATTGTTGGTGAACCCGCCCCTACAAAAATCGCGATCGCTCGACCGGACATGATATAACCACTAACCACTGACAACTAACCACTGACAACTGACAACTGACCACTAACCACTGACTAATTATCTTTTTCCTGCTCAATTTCGGCTTGAAGTTTGGCTAATTCTTCAGGAGTGAGTGCATCTAGCTGCTTCTGCAAGACAGCTTCTTTGTAGTCTTGCAATTGCTGGCTGTAGGTCATATTTTGAGTCAGTGCTCGAAATAAATAAGTCACCAGCCAGCCAATCAAGCCGGCGACCAAAAATAACTGACTCCAAATCCCTGCATTCATACTGTCGAGTCCGGCAAATTGCAGTAGCAAGTAGACAAACCCACCTGCTACAAAAAAGCCGACACTGATTCCAATTACGTCAATACGTCGCATTTAGGCTTCTATCTGCCGCCGTTTGGGCCGAAAATTCAAAAAAGGAGCTAGGAGAAACATACCTGGGAAGAAGAAGAACATCAAGAAGTACATGAAGCCGCGCTCAAAAGAGGTAGCGACGTACCAGCGGCTGTTCAGGTAAGCGTAGGTGGCCGCGGGTACTACCAGGAGGTAGGCTCCTGCCAAGACGGCGTAAAGCAGTAAGGTAATATACATAGATTTGCTTTAGGGGATTAATAACACGGGTAAGTCAGTTGACACGCTCCGTTAGCTGGTTAACTATTGTACCGCTTGGGGAGATCCAGCGCGACTTTTGAGAATTTTTTGATTAGGGGTTGCGTAAATTGGGGTTTTGCCTGTAGAATAAAAGGCTGTTGCTGTTAGTGGCTCAAAACCACAGCAGTTAGACCAAAGGGGGGCGTGGCGGAATGGTAGACGCTACGGACTTAAAATCCGTTGACCCGAAACGGTCGTGTGGGTTCAAGTCCCTCCGCCCCCATCCATTTCCATCATTTGTGATTCAACGGTTTCAGATTTCTTGTCACCAAGATTTCTGTTTGCCGCTCAATTTTCGCGCTAATGGTTTTTTACTAAGTCCAAAAGGGCCTCTATATTTGCCTGCCAAGTTCGCGCCGGATTTTTTACGTCCGGTCTTCAACTCGTTGAGCAAATCGGCTGGTTTGGGAAATTGGGCGGCTGTGGGAACTGAGTTTCAATAGTCGAATAACAAATTATGTGCCGTCGTTAACATATTAATGTCCTCAAAATAGACAATATCTAGCTTCAAGTTTGAGATGAGACGGGAAGTGCGATCGCAAACTCTGCTCCCCCTCCCAAAGATGAAATTATCTCTATTTTCCCCCGATGTTTTTCCACAATCTGGTAGCAAATTGCGAGTCCGATACCAGTGCCTTTTCCTGGTTCTTTAGTTGTAAAAAATGGGTCAAATAGCTTACTGTGGATGGCGGATGGAATGCCAGGGCCGTTATCGCAAATTCGCACCAGAATTTGGCTATTATCCAACTTTTGCGTCTGAATTAAAATCTGAGGACTTTTCCCTTTCTTAGAGTCCTGGGATGACCCTTCTAGTGCATCTATCGCATTGGCTATAATATTCATAAATACTTGATTTAGCTGCGCTGGATAACACTCTACTTCTGGCAATTCTCCATAGTTTTTGACAACTTCAATTCCCTGCTTGAGCCGACTGTTCAAAATCAATAGTGTATTGTCAATACCTTCATGGATATCAACTAATTTCATTTGAGCTTCATCTAAGCGAGAGAAGTTTCGCAAAGACAAAACTATTTGCCGGATGCGTTCTGAACCTATTTTCATAGATTCAAGCAGTTTTAGTAAATCTTCTGTGATAAAGTCTAGTTCTATTTCTGCGATTTCTTCTGCGATCGCCTCTGTGGGTTGCGGGTATTCCTGCTGATAGAGACGAAGTAAATGCAGCAAGTTTATAACATACTCGTTGGCGTATTCTAGGTTGCCGTGAATAAAGTTAATAGGGTTGTTTATTTCATGGGCGACGCCTGCCACCATCTGCCCTAAACTGGACATTTTTTCGGTTTGAATTAACTGGGTTTGGGTGTGTTTAAGTTGGTGAAGCGCTGCTGTAAGCTCTTCTGTTCTTTCTTCTACTCGCTCTTCCAAAGTTTGGCGACCCAGCTCTAATTCATCGGTGTATTCTGCTACCCATTGAACTAATTGATTGATGGATTTTGCTAAGGTTCCTACTTCATCTTCTGTGGTGACAGGTGCTTGCAAATCAAAATTTGCTTGTTGAGTAATAGTTTTAGCAACGCTGGTTACAGCTTGGATAGGGATGGCGATCGCGCGGCTGGTACAGATGGCTAGAAAAGTAGCGATCACAACTGACACTAACATACTCGCTACGATGATTTGCACTCGCAATTTCTCAGCCACCTTAAAATTAATGTAGGCTTGTATTTGCTGTGCCTTCGCTACTTCTGTCATCAAGCTTAAACTCTCTGACAGTCGCTCAAACTTAACATCGAGCTTAACTGCTCTATCCCCTCTAATTAAATCCAATACCTGCTGCTGTGCCTCTTTAACTTCTTCTGGTTTTAGCGAGGAGGAAGCTATTTCTTGCCAAAAAAATGTGAGCAATTGAGAATACGAATCTGTCGCAGTTGTGTAACCATCTAACAATTTCTTTAATTCAGCATAATTTACTGCTAATTCTGTGGAATGTTTTTCACTAAAAGTGTCTATTTCTGCAATAAGTTTTTTAACGACCTTAACATCTTTCGAGAACTTAGCAGTTTCATATTCAAACCAGATTGAATCTCCCAAGATAGATATTAGTCGTTTGGGATGTGACTGCACTACCTGCACGGAATATTCTAAATCCCTGAGCAAATCCTGTTGCTGGTCGGCGAAAGTTAGAGCTTGGAAAGCTTGGTCTTGGTAATAGTCTCCACAGATCATTCCACCTGTGGCTCCTAGTACGGCTATTCCAATTGCTAGTGAGTAGCCATAATTAATTTTTTTGGCAATGCTTAACCGAGAAATGAAGCGGTTAATTGCAGTCAAGGGAGTTTTTTTGAGAGGATTTTTGAGGTCGCGAGATCCTTCAGTGACAGCGATATTATTTTTTCGTCTATTTAGGATAATGTTTTTGAACCTCACAGCCCTATTCTCTCCCTGTTCAAACTTGTGCATACTGGCAACCTGAGCTAAATTTTAACAACTTTATTAGTACAATACTCCGGACAGTTTTTAAAGAGGAATGCGATCACAATAAAATAGAGAAGTGAAAAAAGTGAGTGCAATCTGAA
>NZ_JAUBOS010000120.1:0-6046 GCF_036700365.1 Microcoleus sp. w2-18bC1 | reverse complement strand
AAACCTTTTAAGTGGACATATAAGGGTAAAGTCTTGGCTGTTTAATAGTCTGTGTATTTACGCCGAGCTGTACTAGCTGCTAATGACTGGGATTTAGAAAGGTTGTACACAGACTTGGGAAATGCCAAGCGAGAAGTAGCACCGCATAAAGAAAGGGAACTTACAGAAGTCGAAAAGCGGCATTTGCGAGGATTGCTTTGTGGTTGTAGTCCTGAGAAGATAGCTAAAAAGCTTCAGAAGGACTACCAAGGATTGAGAACCGATCTAAGTAACACTGTGTATATGTATGTCAAACAGCTTACTCACGGAAAAGTAGAAGGTGTCAAGATAAAAGACTACAAATGTATCCTTGCTTGGCTGGAAAAAGCAGAATATAAAAACAGGTTATCTAACTCAGTTAAAAATAAGCCAGAGATTACACCTTCTCTCTCGGAGAGTGATATTGATGCTCTGGTGGAGACAGTGCAAGCGCACTCTCCTCTCTGTGCTGAGGATTTTGAGAAACTAGGAAGAAACAAGGCTAAGGAAAGAGATTTTGAGGGAGCTATTGAAAATTTTAATCGAGCAATTAACCTCAATCCTGATTATGCAAATGCCTACAATAACCGGGCTACTGTTCGGATTGAACTAGGGGACGATCCGGGAGCAATTGAGGATTACACAGAGGCGATATTGCTCAAGCCTAATTGTGCAATAATAAACAACAACCTGGCTATTGTTTATTATAACTCAGGTGATTACCGAGGAGCGCGAGCAGAGAACACCCGAGCCATTCAACTAAATCCTGACTATGCTCAAGCCTACAATGGCCGAGGTTTTGCTCGTTTACGCCTGGGCAATCTGCAAGGGGCACTGAAAGATTTTACCCAAGCAATTGAACTAAATCCTAATGATGCCCTTGCTTGGAATAATCGAGGTGATGTCTACTTCTTGAAACTAGAAGATCTGCAAACAGCGCTTGAGGATTACACCCAGGCAGCTCGGCTGAATCCCAATAATGAAAAAACCTTCTACAACATGGGGGTTATTCGCTCTAGGTTGGGGGAAAAAGAGAAAGCGCTTGAGGATTACACTCAGGCAATTAAGCTTGAACGAAAATTTGCTGAAGCTTATTACAACCGAGGATTTGTCTACGGTCAGTTGGGAAATTACCAAAAAGCAGCTCTGGATCTTCACCTCGCTAAAAACTTATATAGTATGCAGGGAAAAGAAGAAAATTATCAAAAGGTACTTAATCTAATAGAAGAACTTCAGCAAGAAGATTGAGAGCGATCGCATTTAGTAAATTGATAAAAAGAGCAATCGCTACATTGCTTAAAGCTTCATTCACTGTAATGATTCTTACAAGCTGCGATCGCAATTTCGACCTCCGTAACTTGGTAAACCAAACGATGTTCGTTATTAATGCGCCTAGACCAAAAACCACTTAACTCGTATTTCAGAGGTTCAGGTTTGCCCAATCCTTCAAAGGGCGATCGATCTATATCTTTAATCAATTCTACAATTTTGCGATAAATCTTTTTGTCTAATTTTGCCCATTCATTAAAATCTGCAAAAGCAGAAGATTCAAAAATAATTCTTCTACTCATTACAAATCCTGTAAATCGACTTCAACTAAATTTTGTCTGTCTTTAACATTTTCAATAGCTTTCAACAGTTTGTTTTTATTGACTTCCGATTTCAAAAGATATTCGGTTTCATCGCATTCTGAGACAATTATTTCAATCTCTTTATCTCCAAAAATCGCTTTAATTTGTTCTAAAAAGTTACGATCTAGTTCACTGGCTTTTAAACGATAAACTGTTGACATCGTTTTTACCTATTTTTGAGTGCGTTAAAATGATTAATATTGCCTTTAAATACAGTAGTTTGAAGTTGACACTAAGGGCTAGCAAAATTGCCAGCCCTTAATTTGTTGTTTTAGCGTTTCACCAACTTCTTAGAAACCTTCCGCAAGCGAATTGATTTCGGTGTTACTTCCACCAATTCATCCTGACCGATGTACTCCAAAGCCCGCTCCAAACTCATATCGACTGGTGCTTGCAATTGCGCCAATTCTTCACCGCCAGATGCGCGGTGGTTTGTCAACTGCTTTGACTTGCAAATATTCAGCTCCATGTCTTCATCTCGGTTGTTTTCTCCTATAATCATCCCTCTGTAAACCTTGGTTCCGGGGGTAATGAAAAATACGCCGCGGTCTTCAGCATTTTTCAGTGAATAAGTAGTTGCAATTCCTTCTTCAAAAGAAATCAATACTCCGTTGCGACGGGCGATAATTTCTCCACCGAGGGGGCGATAGTCGAGGAAGCTGTGGTTCATGATTCCAGCGCCGCGAGTCAACCGCATGAACTCGCCTCGGAATCCAATCAAACCGCGAGCAGGGACTGAAAATTCGATTTGGGTGCGACCGGTGCTGCTGACGTGCATATCTTGCATTTCTGCTTTCCGCTGACCGAGGCGTTCGATGCAGCCGCCGACTGCTTCTTCGGGTACGTCTAACACCAAACATTCAAAGGGTTCGCAGGGACGACCGCCGACTTCGCGGAAGATTACTTGGGGCTGGGATACTTGGAATTCGTATCCTTCGCGACGCATATTTTCGATCAGGATTCCGAGGTGGAGTTCGCCACGGCCGGATACGAGGAATTTGTCGGGAGATTCGGTTTCTTCGACGCGCAAGGCGACGTTGGTTTGGAGTTCTCGCATTAGCCGATCGCGAATTTGACGCGATGTTACCAAACTTCCTTCTTGACCGCAGAAAGGCGAATCGTTCACAGAGAAAGTCATCTGCAAAGTTGGTTCGTCTACTTTGATTAAAGGTAGCGCTTGCGGGTCGTTGGGACAGGTAATTGTCTCGCCAATATACGCATCAGCAAAACCAGCAACGGCGACAAGATTACCAGCAGAAGATTCTGGGATATCAATCCGCTTCAGGCCTTCAAAGCCCATCAATTTGGTAATTTTTGATTTGACAAGCGCGCCGCTTTCTGTGATTAAGACTGCTTGTTGACCAATTCTAATCGTGCCGTTGTGGATGCGGCCGATGACAATGCGACCGACGTATTCTGAGTAATCTAAGGTGGTTACTTGCAGTTGTAGTGGCTTGTTGGGGTCGCCTACGGGGGGTGGTACGTGGTCGAGGATTTCTTCAAACAGGGGCTTCATATCTACCCCTTCGTCTTCGAGGTGTTTTTTGGCGTAACCGCTTAAGCCGGAACCGAAGAGATAGGGAAATTCGCACTGATCGTCGTCAGCACCTAGTTCGAGGAACAGATCCAAAACTTTATCGACTGCTTTGTGGGGATCTGCTCGATCGCGATCGATCTTGTTGACAAATACGATCGGGCGCAGTCCTTTTTCTAGGGCTTTTTTGAGTACGAACCGGGTTTGCGGCATCGGGCCTTCGTTGGCATCTACGATCAGCAAACAGCCGTCAACCATGCCGAGAACTCGTTCGACTTCGCCGCCGAAGTCCGCGTGTCCGGGGGTATCGACGATGTTGATCAGGGTTTCTCCGTACCTGACGGAGGTGTTTTTGGAAAGGATGGTAATGCCGCGTTCGCGCTCGATGTCGTTGGAGTCCATGACGCAATCTGGGATTTCTTCCCCTTCGCGGAAGATCCCGGACTGTCTGAGGAGAGCGTCCACAAGGGTGGTTTTGCCGTGATCGACGTGAGCAATGATGGCGACGTTGCGAATGGGAAGACTCATAATGCGTCTGGAACGTTAAACGGATCTAACTAAAGATTTCTTAATAATTGTAGCGCATGAAGTCAAGGGCCGATCGAGCGCGGCTGTAAGATTCGACTGCGATCGTCGCTAGAATCAAGATTATGGAAGCGCAACCGAGAGAAATTCAGCGTTACACCACGCCTGACGGCAGAGTTTTTTTCGATCGGCAATTTTGAGTTGGCCTTGGTGAAGAAGCTTGGATACGGGGCGATCGCCGATATTAAGATGAGTGTGCAAGTACGATCGACTTTATGGAAGTACAACCGAGGGAAATTAGACGTTATATTACCCCAGACGGTAAAAATCCTTTCGCAGAGTGGCTTAGTTCCCTGCGAGATTTGAATGCGGTAGTTAAAATTGAGCAAAGGCTTGACCGAGTTCGCTTAGGGAATTTAGGAAACAGCAAGTCTGTTGGGGAAGGAGTCTGCGAATTAAAAATTGATTTTGGGCCGGGGTATCGCGTGTACTTCGGACAATTGGGGTCAACAATAGTTCTTCTTCTCTGCGGTAGGGATAAAAGCACTCAAGAACAAGATATCCGCAAAGCTAAGGAGTATTGGAAAGAATATGGAGAACGCGAAAATGCCAACGAGCGATAGTTACCAGGCCTATCTGATAGAAGCGCTCAAGGATAAAATACACGCTGCGGCTTATCTAACAGCGCATTTGCAAGACGAAGAGCCTGAACCTGGTTTGCTGGAACTCGCACTTCGCAATGTATTTGAGGCTCTTGGCGAACCAAATATGTCTGCAGAGGATGCTAAATTGCATTTGGAAAAATTAGATCTTTTGTTGTCGGGAGAAGGAAGTGCGAGAATTTATGCTTTGGCAAGTTGGCTGAAGGCTCTGGGATTGAAGTTATCTGTTGTGGTTGATGAAGGGGATAAAGGGGAAGAGAAAGATTCTGTTAGTGCTGCTGAATTGGCGGAAGTTGGTAATATTTGATGAGGCGCTAACTTCCCAAACATGGCTTTTTAAGTTTTTTTGATTTGAGGGTAGCACTATGTCAGAAACCGAACTAGATTTAGTATCAATAGCCACGAGAGTATTGCAGCTTGAAGAAGAGCAAGTTATTCTGAAAAAATATCTAGCCAAACTTAAGAGGCAGTTAGAGGCACAGGAACAGAGATTTAACGATCGCCCTGAACCGCGAATGCTAGAAAGTTTGACTGCTGAAATTGCGCTCCTGCAACAGCCGTGTGATTTGGGAAATGGCGATATGTCGGTCATTGCTGAGCAGCTCATCGAGCTTGACACCGAGACCGAAAAGCCAAAGTCAGACTTTCAGTATCAGTTAGTATGCGATCGTCCTAACAGTCGTGCTGTATTGATGGAAGCTTTATCACTAGCTCAAGAGCGGCTGATTATTGTTTGCCCTTGGCTCAATTGTAACAGCATTAATGATGAATTGCTGCAAAAAATTAGAGAGTGTTTGAACCGAGGATGTTTGATAAATATTGGCTGGGGTTATCTGGGAGACAGGCAAAAAATCGGCAAGGGATGGCGCTACAATGCTTTAGCAGATTTGCAAGAATTAGCCAGCGAATATCCCGATAAATTTTGTCTCTCTTTATTGGGAACTCACGAAAACTTTTTAGTATGTGATTCTAGTTTTGCCATGTTGGGCAGTCATAATTTGCTGACTAACAGCGACCAAAGTGCAGAAAAAGAAGTGGGAATTCGCACGAATGACTGCCAAATTGTCAAGCAATTAATTCAGCGATTTGACAGCAGCGAAGTATTAAATGAGGAGGAGATAGAAAGGCGGTTTGTAGCGAGTTCGGATTACTTGGATAGAGCAGATTATTTGGAAGGATTGGCGGCGGATGCTGGAGATATTGCTTTAGAGGATAGCGGTGAGGATTTGGATGATGAGTCTGAGGAATGTCGAGAACCTGTTGTTAGTGTTGAGGATTTTTGGCAGCGTTACAGTGAGGGAGAAAGGGATTTTACAGGGATTAATTTAGCGGGTGCTAATCTAACAGGTAAACACCTAGCTTCTGATGTCAACCTGAGTAAAGCTAATTTGAAAAAAGCTAATTTAAGGGGTGTTAATTGGCAGAGGCTCAACCTCAGCGGGGCAATTCTTAATGGAGCAGATATGAGGGAGGGCTATTTGTCTAGCACAAATTTTAGCGAATCTAAACTAGGCAGTGTCAACCTTTCTAAGGCTGATTTATCCAGTGCTAATCTGAATCAGGTAAACTTAGTCAATGCCAACCTCGATCAGGCTAATTTATATAGGGCTTGCTGAATAATCGATCGCACATCAAGAATAAGAGCGATCGATATCTTCAAGCCGAGTTAAATATAA
>NZ_JAUBOS010000024.1:65910-79374 GCF_036700365.1 Microcoleus sp. w2-18bC1 | reverse complement strand
TGTTCTGACTCTCAAACCTCAACCTCTTTATGAAGCTTTAGCCAAGGGTAGGGCCAGACAACATACCCTCGATTTTAAGCAGCGTTATGCCTTACGGGCTGGTGTTGAAAGTTCCCTATCTCAAGGAATTCGTGTTTTTGGTTTGCGCGACGCTCGTTACATGGGTCTTGCCAAGACTCGTCTACAACATATTGTGACTGCTGCGGCGATGAATCTGTCAAGAATGTGGGCGTTTTGGCGTAACATTCCGATTGGCTTGACCCGTGTGTCTCGTTTTTCGGCTCTTTTTCCCTCTGCCTCATTGTAGTTTTTTTTCCATGATTATGGGATGTTTGGTTTCACCCTTTTTTAATTCGCCAACAGTCTCTTGAAACCGCCTAGTTCCTTAATCTAATAAGTCAGGTTCCCGACGCACTATCATGTCATAAAGCGGTTGAAAGCTAAACCATCCCATGCGGTGAGACCCTACTTGCTGCTGTGTTAAACGCGCACATTCTGGCTTGATGAGAATTGGTTTTCCTGCTGCTTCGGCCATTAACTGCGCTTGACAAGAACGTTCCATTGCAATAAACCACCAAGCCGCTTCATCTACTGTTTGACCTACTGTTAACAGTCCGTGATTTTGTAAAATAATCGCTTTTTTCTCACCTAAAGTTTTGGCGATGCGTTTAGCTTCTTCGATTTCCAAAACAACTCCGGTGTAATCGTCAAATAAAGCTTGGTCTTCATAAAAAGAACAAGCATCTTGCGTCAGCGGGTCAAGCAGGCGGCCCAAACTCGACCAACTTTTGCCGTAGGGAGAATGAGCGTGGGCTGCTGCGATTACGTCGGGGCGGCCGCTGTGCACTTGGGAATGAATGGCAAATGCTGCTTCGTTTACGGGTTTATTTCCTTCCACAACTTCGCCTTTGTGGTTGACTAAAATTAGGTCGCTGACTCGAATTAAACTAAAGTGCATTCCAAAAGAATTGACCCAGAAATGGTCGAGGTGTTCGGGGTCGCGGACGGTGATGTGTCCGGCAATTCCTTCGCTGAATCCGAAGCGGGCAAATAATCGGAATGCGGCGGCTAAACGCTGTTTGCGGTGGCGGCGTTCTTCTTCAACTGAGTTGAATGTTGGGGGTTGAAAAGTGACTTTGGGGATTTTTATTGCAACCATAGATTTGGGAATTGGGAATTGGGCGTTGGGCATGGGGCATTGTTGACTGTTGACTGTTAACCGTTGACGGTTAACCGTTAACTAATGACTACTGACTAATGACTAATGACTACTGACTACTGACTACTGACTTTATCTTCGCTGAGACGCAAGCCTGCGATGTTTTTGCAGTCAAAGGTGCCGTTGTTGCCGGGGCGACGTTCTATTAATTCGATGATTTGTCCGGCGGGGTTTTGCAGAAACCACTGGGTTAATGAGCCGTAGTCTAGAGGACGCTCTGATAGCGGTTTAAAGTTTTTATTTTGCCATATTTTAGCAGCATTCTGCACGTTTTCGACTCGAAGCGCGACGTGGTGAACTGCTTCTAATCCTCTTTCTTGCTGAAAGCGGTTTTTTTGGTCGCCGGCTGCGTGGGGCGCATCTAATACTACTAAGCCGCCCGCTGGCATTAATAAGGTCATTAAATGCAGCCACAAATCGGAGGGAACGTTAATGTTTCCCGAACAAAAGTTGATCGGGAACAAGTCGGGGCCTTCAACTGTTTTGGCGCCGAAAGAGCGCAAAGATGCGGCGTATTTTTCGAGATCGGTGCGGCTGGGAAATGTGATGACAAAGTGGTCGATCGCAACTTGTTCGTCGTACAGGTGTGTTTCAAACGTCCAGGCTGTTAAAAATTCGGGAGTGATAAATTTGAGGTTGAGTTCCAGCAAGCCATTTTTTTCGATGAAAGGTGAGTCAAGATGGCCCTCAAGGTTGCGATCGAACTTTAGGGTTTGTAGATTCAAGTTTTTCATCTGTATTCGCCGATGTTAACTCCGCAAAACTGCGAATTGTGTCTACAAGCTGAAGTTGAAACACATTTGGTGCGCCTTAATTCAAAAATAACACAAAAGTTAATATTGGTAAGCCGATCGCGCGATCGCCACTCCCAAACCTTTATATAGCAAGTATCCCGCAATCTAAAATCTACAATCTAAAATCTAAAATCGGATGGTTTGCCGATCGCGTTTCCGGCCAACCACGCTGTAGTCCAGGCACTTTGGAAGTTGAAACCGCCCGTCACGCCGTCGATATCCAAGATTTCGCCCGCAAAGAAAAGTCCGGGACAGCGGCGGCTTTCCATTGTCTTAAAATCAACTTCTTTAAGGTTGACACCGCCGCAGGTGACAAATTCTTCCTTAAATGCGCCTTTTCCGGCAATCTGATATTCGCCTTGAACGAGTTCTAGCAGGAGGCGATCGAGGATTTTGTTAGATAAGTCGGCCCAGCGTTTTTGCTCGTCAATGCCGATCGAACTTGTCAAACGTTCCCAGAGGCGGCGCGGCACCGGAAACGGACAGCTAGAAACAATCAATCGGTGCGACAACTGCGACTTAACCGCTAGCAGTTGCTGCCGCAAAACTTCCGCATTGTACTGGGGAAGCCAATTAATCAGCACAGAGGTTTTATAATGGCGATCGTGCAAAAATCTCGCACCCCAAGCCGAAAGTTTGAGTACAGCAGGCCCGCTTAAACCCCAGTGAGTAATTAGCAAAGGCCCGCTTTGTTCTAATTTAGCTCCCGGCAATTTCACCTTAGCATTAGGAACAGAAATTCCGGCTAAATCTTTGATTCGGCTGTCGGAAATATTAAAAGTAAATAGAGAAGGAACGGGCAGTTCTACAGTATTACCTAACTCTTTTGCCCACTTATAACCCGATGGATTGCTGCCTGTAGCGAGAAGAATGCGATCGCACTTAAAAATCTCCCCCGACTTCAACTCAATTTCAAAAGTAGGGGCGGTGTCTCCGTGTTCGCCCTCTGCGCTGTTGCCCGTTAATTTCTTTACAGAAACTACTGCATCGCCGGTGCAAATTTTCACACCTGCATCCTCAGCAGCCCGGATCAAACAGTTAACAATTGTCCCCGAATCGTCGGTGATCGGAAACATTCGCCCGTCTTCTTCTGTTTTCAACTTCACGCCATGACCTGCAAACCATTCTACAGTATCGCGCGGTTGAAATCGAGTAAAAGCACCGCGCAGAGCTTTCCCTCCTCTGGGGTAATTCTGCACTAAAACACCGGGGTCAAAACAGGCGTGAGTCACATTGCAGCGCCCGCCGCCAGAGATGCGAACTTTTGCCAGGAGTTGCCGGCCAGCTTCTAGTAAAGTGACGCGGGCCTGGGGGTAGGTTTTGGCACAGGTAATTGCACTAAAAAAACCAGCAGCACCGCCGCCAATGATTGTAATTTTGAGGATTTGATCGGACAAATTTTTTCTCGCTTATTCTGGTTCAAAATCGGATTTTGCCGCCCCGCAAGTGGGACAAACCCAATCGTGGGGGATATCTTCAAAGGGTGTACCGGGATCTATGCCTCCGTCGGGGTCGCCTACTTCTGGATCATAGACGTAATTGCAAACTGTACAAACGTATTTTTGCATTTGCTTAACTCAATTTTATATTGCAAGCCTATAGATTGTACTTGACAACGCAACTTAGTGCAATACCACTTTCAAAAAGTAATGCGGCTTTCGGCAATTCGGAAATTATTAAAAATTTAGTTTTTCAAAATTATAAAATATAAAATTTAATTAAGTCTTGCACAAATCTAAAATCTAAAATCGTCAAAGCCTCCAGAACCGCAGTTCTAGAGGCTTGATTGTATTTTTTATTAGTTGGCTGCGATGGGAAGACTAGACTTTTGCTAAAGGCTTAGTCCAAACGCCGTTTTCATCTTCTTCGTACTGCTGGTGAATAGCGTTCCAAGCCGTGTGTTCGGCTTGTATCGAGTCGTTGCTTTCATCAAATGCGGCGTTGTAGGATTCCATAAAGGTTTTTTGAGCAGCTTCCGACAGGTGCGATCGCACTTCTGGAGATAAGTCTGCCTGACTATTGCAGCGACCTTTGACGGCGCGCGGCAGCGTCATTTCGCTAATAGCTATCTCTTCGCCACCTGCACTTTCTAGCAAGAGTTGAAATTCGCCCGATTTATCTGCGGGAACTTCTGCCATCACGAGAAATTCGCCTGCTTCAACGCGGGTTTGATAGATAGTTGCTTTGTCTTCGGGCATTCCCAAAGCGACCAAAGCGGAAACTAAACCCGCACCCGCCGAACCTGCGATCGCCCCGCTAGCTGCACCCAACAGTACCGCACCCAGCGGGCCCGCCGATACTACTGCACCGACAAAGGGAATAAACAGCACGCCGACGCCTGTTAGCAAACCCAAAAAAGAACCGAATAAGGAACCAAAAATCGCCCCGCTTCGGAGACCGCCTAATATCACATCTTTTTTAGTAATAAAGCCGGCAATTTTAGTTTTAGATTGAAAGTTTTTTCCCATTACTGAGATGTGGTCGCGGGAAACTCCGCGATCTAGCAACCGCCGAATTACGCCGTCTAATTGTTCTTCTTCCTTAAATACGGCTGAAACTGTGCGTTCGGCTAAGTATTCCTCGGTCATTGTTCCTCCTTGATCGTTTCTCGATTAGTTATGCTGGTTTTTAGTATAGGAGGACGCTGTAGGGCGATCGCATCAACCGCGAGATAGAGGTCGATGCGATCGGATATAGTTTGAGGCTCTATCAAAAGAGTTAAAGTTTTTTTTAAGTGCGATTGCTCATTTATTATTCGAGATAGTTATTAAGATAATATTTTTTTTTAATCTGGCTATCTTATTCTATTTTAAAGACTTGAGTTTTATCGTAACTTCCGATAGCAAGCGCTTTCCATCAGCTTTTTTTGCTGCTAGATTTGCCTCAATTTTGTCTGGCTTCGCCTAATATTAGGCTAGTAGACCATAAATTTGCGAACGAGTCAAATGCGGTTTTTAATTAATGATTTTTTCTGGAGTCAGCCCAGCATTAAAATCAATAGCAATATTTTTTACGGTAATTCGGGTTGTGGCAATGGGGGGCGCCAGTCGCAAGTTCCTGGCGTGCGGACAATTAGCCTTCCAATATCAATGCCAGTTGTCATATTTACCTCGATTGAGTTAACTTTATCCTATAGTAACGCAGCTTCATTTCTACCCGATCGCACTTTCGCAACATTAACCAATGCCATTAGCACCCCTGTTTCCTGTCGTTCATCCCATCCTCAAATCTGCTTTTCCCAGATGTCTGTGGACGGGAGATATCAACAGCCGAGAAATTGCTCTCACATTTGACGACGGGCCGCACCGTCAGCACACACCTCAACTTTTAAAAGTTTTAGATAAATACGACATCAAAGCTAGTTTTTTCTGGCTAGGTTTTTGCGTGGATCGGCATCCAGAAACGGCTAAAGAAGTGTACGATCGCGGACACTGGATCGGTCTCCACGGCTATCAGCATATATCGTTTCCAAAACTAAAAACCCACGAACTCAAACAAAGTTTAGAAGACACGCAGAAAGCAATTGCCAAAGCTTGCGATTTAGACCCAAAATTAATCCTGGACGTGAGGCCACCCAATGGCATTTTTACGCCGCGAACATTAGAGTTATTGCAACAGTGGGAATATCGCCCCGTAATGTGGAGTGTCGTCCCGGAAGATTGGGTGCGGCCGGGGGTGAGGAAAGTTATTAGTCGCATCGTGCAGCAAACTGAAAACGGATCAATTATTGTACTCCACGACGGCTATTGCGGCGGCGAAGATGTTGCAGCTTCTGCTGATAAAATAATTCCATTGCTTTTGTATAAAGGTTACAAATTTGTGACAGTCGATCGACTGTGGGAACAGGCTAACATTCAAATAACAGGAAATTAAATCCATGAAAAAAAGACAGTTTATTGCATCTCTTTGTTTGGTAAGTGCCGGATGGGCGATCGAGCTTTCTCCTGCTTCCCTAAGTGCTGAAACTCCACTTCTAGTGCAGCAGCCAGCCCCTGGCGTATCTGCACCTGCCGCTAACTCCAAAACCCCACAAGTGGAACTGCTAAATCCGGGAGTGGAACCACGACAGGAACTGCGTTTAAAACCAGCTATTGATGTCAAAGAAACAACTGTGATGACCGTAAAAATGGATATGGAAATATCCGCATCCGGTCGGTCTTCGCCTGGGGCTAAAATTCCAGTATCGATGATGACTTTCGAGACAAAAGTCACTAAAATCGATCCCAACGGCGATATTCACTACGAGTTTGCTTATACTAACTCAGATATCGCTGGCGATACTGGAAATATGCCGCCAGCCGTCCGAGATGCCATGCGTTCCGCACTCAAAAGTATGGTGGGAGTGAAAGGCTCTTTCATCATGGACAATCGCGGTTTTCATAAAGGAGGCGACATTATTTTGCCCGAAGGAGCTGACAACAACCTCAAACAAATGGTTCGACAAATGTCTAAATCTCTAGAACAACTAGCCTCGCCGCTGCCTGCCGAAGCAGTCGGAAAAGGAGCCAAATGGCGCGTTTCTTCTTCCTCTGATTTCAGTGGCATGAATGTGAATGAAATTGCTACCTATGAATTGGATAGCTGGCAAGATGGGGTTGTGTCTCTGAATGTAAGTATAGAGCAGCAAGCCAACCCCCAAAATCTTACCTCTCCCCAACTGCCTGCTGGAACTACCCTAACCCTAAAATCTTTTAGTTCTCAGGGTCGGGGAGCAGCCACAATGCGCTTGGATAGATTAAATCCTTTTCGCTCTACTGTGTCTATTAGTTCAAATAGCGAAATGAGTGGTAAAAATGCTGGCAGTTCTGAAGAATTAACAATCACAACAAAAATGGCGATGGAGATGACTTTAGAGTCGAAGTAAGCTTTATTATAGGAACTCGAAAAATTAGGGACACGGCACTGCCGTGTCCTTGGTCGTAGGTAAATTTTTAATAAATGGTATTAAATCTGGTTAATATAGCTGATATTATATAAACAAAGTTTTCCAAAGTTTTGAACAACAATTTGTAAGTAGAGGAGTCTGTTCTATGATTCGATCGCACAGACGGCAAGCTATTATCGGTTTAGTGGTAGCCCTAGTGATAATCATCGGGAATTTAATGTTTCCGGGTCTGAATGTAACGCCGGCATTTGCTCAAGCTAAATTTAAGGATGTTAACAACCATTGGGCCCAAGCTTGTATTGAGGAGTTAGCAGAGAAAAAAATTATCAGTGGCTACTACGAAGACGGCAGTTTTCGCCCGAATCGCCCCGTCAGCCGCGCTGAGTTTGCGGCGATGGTTCGCATGGCTTTTCCCGATGCCAAAACCGTCCGCGCTCCGATCGACTTTGCAGATATTCCTACAAATTACTGGGGTTTTAAAGCAATTCGAGAAGCTTATCAGACGGGTTTTATGTCTGGATACAGTGGCAGTATCTTTAACCCGACTTTGAATATTACCCGCTGGCAGGCTTTGGTAGCTTTAACCAGCGGCTTGAAATATACACCTACGGGCTCGGCGGCTGAGATTTTGGATGCGACTTTTGAGGATGCGCCGCAAATTCCCGAACTAGCCAGAAGTGCGATCGCCGCCGCCACAGAAAAACAACTTGTGGTGAATTATCCGGCTGTTAAACAGCTAGAACCTACTCGGAATGCTACTCGCGCCGAAGTCGCAAGTTTTTTCTGTCAGGCGATCGCCAAACCCGGCCAAACTGCCTTAGTTCCTACCCAATATATCGCCCAAGTTCCCCCGAATATTGGCCCGCCGAGAACAACAGAAACCTCGGAATCGGGGAAAGTTCGGGCGGAAGTTTCTTTCCTAAAAGAAGCAGAAAATGCTAAAAATCTCCGCATCAGAATTATCCGCGACGGTAAAACTTTATTAGAAGAACCAGTGCTAATTCCGACTCGTTCTCTAGTAGATAATCCAGACAAAAAAACCAGCGAAGAAATATCAGAAGGACGTTTTTTATCGCTGCGAATCCGTGATTTAGACGGGGACAAGGAACCGGAAGTGCTGGCAGATTTAGTCTCAACCAAAAGCGGTGTCCGCTGCTGCAATTATTCGTTTATTTACCGCTACGATTCGGGCGCTAACAAATACACTCATATCAAGCATTTTTGGGGCAATGTGAGTTACGAAATTGTCGATTTGGGCAAAAATGATATCCCCGAGTTTAAAAGTCAGGACGGCAGATTTTCCGAGGCTTTTACAAATTACGCTGATTCTCGCTTTCCGCTGCAAATTTGGCAGTACCGCCCAGGTAAAATGCAAGATGTTAGCAAACAGTATCCGGTAGAAGTATACACGAATTCTGCTGAGCTTTGGCTAGAATCTAACAAGCGTCTGAGTGAAAATGCGGAGGTGAAAGGGGTGTTGGCGGCCTTCATGGCGAACAAGTATGTCATGGGCCAGGAGGCGGAAGGTTGGCAGTTATTGGAGAGGGTTTATCAAGGACGCGATCGCACTCAATTCTTTGGGAAGTTGCGGGAGTTTTTGGTGAACACGGGTTATGCCAGTAAGTAGACTTCGAGGTTTTTAACCGCAGATGAACCCGGAGAAACGCTGATAATATCTGTAGGGGCGGGTTTTACCCGAAATATTTGCTAGGACTAAAAGCATCGTAAACCCGCCCTTTCGCGAGGAATAAGAAAAAAATGGCTGTTTATCAAGTTCGGTTGGTGAATGAGGCTCTCGCGCTCGATCGCACGATCGCAGTACCAGACGACCAGTATATCTTAGATATGGCAGAAGATGCCGGCATCCGCTTGCCGAATGGATGCAAGCAAGGAGAGTGTTCTGCTTGCGTTGTCAAACTGCTGAGCGGTGAAATCGACCAAAGCGAACAAAAGTTTTTGAAGCCGTCAGAATTGCAAGCTGGCTACGCTGTTACTTGTGTGGCTTACCCGCTTTCTGACTGCACTTTGTTAACTCATCAAGAACAAGTTTTATATCAAGCCGCTCTTTATTTTAAGTAATAAGAAATCATTTTTTTACCATCTTTTCTTCTAGCCTCGCTGGGCGCGGAATTTGTTTGTAGAAAAGCGAATTATATTCGCCGATCTAATCGTTATCAAAGCAGATTTGCTATGGTGTAAGGTGCGTGACTTTCTAGCATCTCGCTGTTAATTGAGGAACTAAAAAGCCACGCACCCTAACGAGTATAGATAAACCCGTCCTTATTAATTCAGCAATTGTAGAATCCGCTGAAGCGGAATCTCCGCGAAATCTAAGCGGTAATTGAGTTCGTAGGCTAGCTCGGCAACCGCTTTTTCCAAAATGTAAGCATCCAGCAAAACTTGTAGTTCCGGTATAGATTTGGGCAAGAAACTTGCATCCGCTGCAGTCGCCAAATAACTCTTGACAAAAGTTAGGCTGACCCAGCGGTGCCAAACGTTCGCCCACTGCTGCATCTCCGGGAGATTTTCAGGGCGAATCATGCCGCTTTCTACTTCATTGCGGAGTGCCAAAGTCACAGCGTAACTTATAGATTGCAGCATTCCTGCAACATCTCGCAGGGGCGACCTCTTCATCCGTCGCTCGCTTAAGGGTCGATCGCGTTCTCCTCCGAAATCAATAATTACGAAGTCTTTACCTGTATAAAGAACTTGCCCGAAATGAAAGTCTCCGTGACAGCGAATTCTATCGGCGGTGATTCTCAAATTCAAAATAGACTTGAAACGTTCCATGAGCAAATCTTCGCGGTTGAGGAGCTTTTGCGCCGATTTTTGTATGTCTGGCGGCAGTTTGGACAGCCGTTTTTTCAGATCCAGCAAAGTTCTTCCCGCCAGATTTCTCATGTGTTGATAGATGGAACGCTGGTAAAAGGAGGTGAAGCTTTCTGGGGCAAAAGCGGGATTTTCTGCGTCAGACGCTAAAGCGAGGTGAAGTTCGGCTGTCCGTTGACCTAAAAGCTCGGCTGATGCTAAGTAAGAGCCGATGAGTTCGCGAGCCAATGGCGGAATTTCTAGGGATAAATCCGCTACTAGCGAGTTTGGCTGTCGCTGGGTTTGTCCGGTCAAAGCGTTCGGCAAATAATTTTCCGGGGCAGTAGATAAATTCTCGCCAGAATGCTTTGCTTCTACTGTCATTACTTGCTCGAAATAGTCGCGCAGTGTGTCTAATGTATAAGACCAAGCATCTACACTGTCGGGGATTAATTTTTGTAGGATTCCGACTGTAAGGACTTGTTTTGCTGGTGTGTGATATTCCAATGCTCCGGCAATTGGAGCATAGTGTTGGATCGAGTTTCGCTCTGTTAAAAAGCGTCCGATTTCTAATTCGGGGTTGATTCCTTCCTCGATTTTTCGCAATATTTTCAGGACGAAGCGGTCGCCGTAACCTGCGGATGTATTGCTTTGTTCTTTTTTGAACACGTGAGGGTCGAGCTGCGATAAATCTTCTTCTGATTTGAATGCACTGTCGGCAATTCCTAGCAGTTGACCTGCAACACCTCTGTAACTGCGAGAATTGCCGATCGCCCCCAGCAGCGCGCTCAGAAAACCTTTCTCCCCAGCAGCATCAAATAGTACCCCGATTTCCTTTTTGGTTTCTGGGAAGTGCAGGCGCGCGATCGCCCGATCGTCCAAATCGCCTTTCATCTCTTCCCACCCTAAAGGCAAAACGTAAGTTTCCGGCATACCTTCAGTATAATTCAACTGCAAAAACAGAATGTAAACTTGAGATTGCTCCCCCGCACTATCTTTACATTCAATCGTTACAATCTCACTTATTTCTAATGATTGAATTGTCCTATCAGAACCGCTGAACCAGCGATTACGCCGCAAGTATCCCGGCAAAAGATTAAGCAGCATATCGCTTAACTGACTTGTAGCAAAAGCAGTTTTCCAATTACCTATGACCGCCAAACTAGGCAAGTCTGTAGGATGACCGTGCGACGAAAAATCTTCGTGTTTAGCAGTAAGAGTAAACCAGTAAAACGTGTGAGGACTCAAACTCAAAAAATAAGGCGAATCGCCAACAGCAGGAAACTCCGTGCGGCCGAAAATCTCCACCGGAACAGCACCTTTAAATGGCGCCAGGTCTAATTCTGCTGTCTGGACGAAGCGTGACAAATTAGCAACTACGAGGATGTGTTCGTCTTGATAAGTGCGTACAAAAGCTAAAACTTTGCGGTTTTCCGGGTACAGAAACTCGCAAGTTCCGCGGCCGAATGCTTGGAAGCGCTGCCGAATTGCAATCAGGCGTTTCATCCACCACCACAGAGAACTCGGATTCGCCCGCTGCGCGTCCACGTTAACAGATTCGTAGTGATATTCAGGGTCAACAATTGGCGGTGCGTACAGGCGCTGCGGGTTCGCGCGACTAAAACCGGCATTGCGATCGCCACTCCACTGCATCGGAGTTCTCACGCCGTTGCGATCGCCCAAATAGATATTGTCTCCCATGCCAATTTCATCGCCGTAGTAAAGCACCGGCGTACCCGGAAGAGACAGCAGCAAAGCATTCATCAACTCAATGCGGCGGCGGTTATTTCCCATCAAAGGAGCCAGGCGGCGGCGGATGCCCAAATTAATTCTCGCCTGAGTGTCTTGAGCGTAAACCCGATACATATAATCTCGGTCTTCATCACTCACCATTTCCAGCGTCAATTCATCGTGATTCCGCAAAAACAATGCCCACTGACAATTATTGGGAATATGCGGAGTTTGCTGGAGAATGTCGCTGATTGGGAAGCTATCTTCCATATGCAAAGCCATAAATAAACGCGGCATCAGCGGAAAATGAAAGTTCATGTGACATTCATCGCCAGCAGCGTAATATTCAACCGCATCCTCCGGCCACTGATTCGCCTCAGCCAGCAGCATCCGGTTCGGGAATTTCTCATCTACGTGCTGCCGCAATTGCTTCAGGAATAGGTGAGTTTCGGGCAGGTTTTCGCAGTTAGTACCTTCGCGCTCGTACAGGTAAGGCACCGCATCCATTCGCAGTCCGTCTACTCCCAGTGCCAACCAGAAATCTACTACATCTAAAATGGCTTGGCGGACGGCGGGATTGTCGTAATTCAAATCGGGTTGGTGGGAATAAAAACGGTGCCAGTAATAAGCTTTTGCTACCGCATCCCAAGCCCAATTAGATGTTTCAAAATCTTGGAAAATAATCCGAGCATCTTGATATTTTTCCGGCGTGTCACTCCACACATAAAAATCTCTTTCGTTACTGCCTTTCGGGGCGCGACGCGCTCGCTGAAACCAAGCGTGCTGGTCGGAAGTGTGGTTAACAATTAACTCAATAATGACCCTAATTCCCCGTTGGTGCGCTGCTTCTAAAAGGTCTTTAAAGTCCTCTAATGTGCCGTAAATCGGGTTGACCGTAGTATAGTGAGATGTATCGTAGCCGTCGTCTCGGAGCGGCGACGGAAAAAATGGCAGTACCCAAATTGCTGTTACTCCCAAGTTTTGCAGGTAATCCAGTTTTTCTGTCAGTCCTCTAAAGTCGCCGATCCCGTCTGCATTGCTGTCTGCAAAAGCCCGAACTGGTACTTCGTAAATAATCGCGTCTTTGAACCACAAGGGGTCGTCATTTAACATTGAGTTGGGCATGATTTGTAGCGATGATTGGTAATTAGTAATTTGTACTTAAAATTTGGTAATTGGGATTTGTTAGTTCCCATCCAAACCGATAAATCATAACTCATAATTTGACCGCAATTCCTCATGCCAGCGGCAGACTTTTAATCGTAATTTATTAACGCAAAACTTATAATTTCTTAACTATAAAATCTCAAAAATCTGTTTTGCTATTTCGGATACAGTTCACAATCCGGGTACTGTGCTAGCTACCGATGCGCGGTGCCCACCCTACCAAAGCGTGTCAACTTAAGCCTGAAACCCCTCTGTATCTCTCGCTGCTAGCCCAGTCTAGATCCCCCTAAATCCCCCTTGATAAGGGGGGCTTTGAGAACACTCTTGTTCCCCCCTTATTAAGGAGGGGTTAGGGGGGATCGAGCCCTTGTTGACACTAAGCGCACCCTACAGACTCAGGATTAGGTGCGGTATTTACTACCTGCCGGACGGTTGCCACGACAATACAGTACCTTGACGTTTATTACTAATTTTCGTTACATTAGTTTACATAAAGCAACAAAAGTTAAGGAAAAAGCAAATATGGCTATTGTAATCGCTCTTTTAATCGTCGGTTGGGTCGCGGCCTCAGTAATTGGCACTCAAGCATATTTCCTCGGGGAACAGTCAAAGCCCATCCACGAGCGGAATTGGAACGATGAATCTTTTGAAAAATTGGCTGTAGCAATCACAGCAACAGAGATGGATTACAGCGTTCGCGTTCCCGCCTACAGCATGGATGCCTATGGCAGCCGCACCATGTCTAATTCTTGATATCAAGTAACAGGTTTCACCATTTTCAATAACAGGCATCTTCCCTGTTTCTAATTTTCAATAACAGGCAGGATGCCTGTTCCACAAGAAAATTGATCGTTTGTGGA